>NZ_CP085636.1:3300000-3597500 GCF_027571385.1 Shewanella sp. MTB7
GATTTAAGTGAACAAACCTCATCACTCATGATGTTAAGACTTTGCTCCATCTGTTTATTGTCGAGAATAACTGACCCCATCTCATCCACTAAAGAGTCGACTAATCTATAAAGAACATCTGCATCGTTGGTTTTTTTAAGTTCTTGATTAAAATCAGTCAAAGTCACTGTCAAATTAGCTGTACCAGTGCTTATTTTACTCACTTTATCAAGCAGGTTATTAATCACTAATTGGGTTTCAACTTGCACACTTTCGATGATTTCCGATGATAAATCTAAGATGAATATCTTGACTAAATCACTATTCACTTTCTCTGTGAATTTTTCACCGCTGACTATTTTATTATCAATGGCACGCTTTAAATCTAAGTTAACACCTAAAAAGTATTCATACCAAACTGAGTAGTTATCAGGGGTAACAGGGATATCAAGTTCAGACATCTTGGGAACGGCATGTCTGAGAATTTTTGCTGAGACGTCAATGTCTGAGAGATGTTTTGCTACATTCATACTTCACCACCGTAGATTCTTATTTTAATATCAGCGGATTAATTCTCATGTCCCTACAAATTCTACCTGATTGTGAAATAAAATTAAATCGGTGTTAGCGACCATGCTCTCAAATAGTAGAATTAACCTCACAGTTACAATAACGAAATATAAGGGTCTTGCCATCCTTTTATTTCGTATAAATTTACGATTTTACTCTGCAGGTCGCAAAAATATCTAATTGTTCATCATAGATAGTTGTTTCTATGTTCATTACACCCAACAACGAATCGAATAAGTTATCATGAGAAAATCTATCTCTCTTGGCTTTTTCATTCAAACAGTGTAGATCTAATTTGTTTTCATGGCTAAATGCTGGCGAAAACCAAGTCAATAAAGGTATCTTAACTTGTTCATCTGGCGCTATGGCATAAGGCGCACCATGAAGATAAAGTCCTTTCTCTCCAAGTGACTCTCCATGATCTGATACATATATCATTCCAGTATTAAACTCCTTATCAAGGGCTTTTAATCTAGTAATCACACTTCCCAATATGTAGTCAGTATAAAGAATAGTATTGTCGTAGGTGTTCATTAACACTTCATCACTACAGTTCTGTATATCGCTGCGAGGACAGTCAGGGGTGAATTTTTTGTGGGACTGTGGGTACCTCAGATAATACGTTGGGCCATGGGACCCGATAACATGTAAGACAATCAAAGTATCGCGGTTCTCAATGCTACTCAGTGTTTTATCCAATTGCGCTAAAAGCACCTGATCAAAACAGTAATCACCATTACAGAGCTCAGGATCACTATCTCGCTCAATGGTGATATTGGTTATTCTGTCACAAACCCCTTTACATCCACTGTCGTTATCGAGCCAAACCTGTTGAATCCCAGCATGATCGAGTACATCAAGTGCACCATCTTGTGCCTCAGCTTTTCTGGCATCGTATTGTGTACGTGTCATATTTGAAAACATGCAAGGCACAGACACTGCTGTTGCTGTACCGCAGGAAGTCATATTTTGAAATGCCGTGACGCCATGTTCCTTGGTATACGTATTGGTAGGCTTCTCATACCCATAATACTCATAGTTCATCGCTCTGGCTGTTTCTCCGACAACTAGTACCATGAGGTTGCCCTTGCCATTATTTGCAATGCGTGTATTTACCGCATCTAAGCCTTGTTGTTGGTAAATCAAAGGTGTTTGAAAATAGTGTTGATTGGTATATTTGGCGATCGAACCTATAACATAAGTTGGAATGATAAAACGTTTAAGCTCATCATTATTACGGCCAAAAGAAACATAGTTTTGGTAATAGAAGAAGCCTATCACACCAATGCCAACCAACATGGTAAGCATAAACCCTAGCTTGTGGATCACTTCCTTCATCACAGGTTTATATTCTATTTTAACTTTTAAAATCAGAAAAGTAGGTATTAAACCAGTCAAGATGAAATTGACGACTGATGATAAATTGAGATAGGTAAAGGCTTCAGACTGATTTGTCTGTACCGTATTTTCAATCATTCCGGTATCGAATACGACACCATATTGAAATGCGGCAAAGAAAACACTTGATGAAAGTAGAGTGATGATGATGAACAAAGGCTTTAAAAGATATTTGAAACTAAACAGAGAGAAAACGAAACTGAGAGCAAAGATAAGAAACAGGGGAATTGTCGCAATAAACAAAGGATCGACTTCAGTCTGTTTCTCTATTCCCTGCAGAACAATCTGAAAAAAAGGAATGTTAAAAATACACACATAAAATACAGCGATGAGCAGGGTAAATTGATTTACCGATAATTTTTCTAAACGAAATTGCACTGTGTTACTCACAAAATAAATTAATGAATAGATAGCATAAACAGATATCTCCGTTTATAAGCCATAGAAGGAACATAATGGTAGCTGTTGAGTTAGTTCCCCTTTACTCACACATCAATATTTAACAACAAATTAACATTGTTGGCAATACTGATTCACCGAGTACTGTAAAAGGCTACCAAAGAGACCGTGAAAGAAATGTGAGTTTACTGTCCCCATTAACACCATGATGAAAGAAAGAAAGAAAGAAAGAAAGAAAGAACGAATAATATAGAAGAGTCATTTGAATTGCGTTTTAACGTAAAATAATTAACCCTTTTCTATTTTTAGTCCGTTTATAACGTTAAATGATCAATATTCTACTTATGTACACTCGGAGATTTCATGCTGACAGTTAGTTCTACTTTAACAACTAAACGTATTATCGCATCAACAGCACTGGCCATTTCATTGTTTTCATTCAATTCGTTGGCTACAAGCCCAGTACAACCAAGCGGACAGAATCAAAATATGATAGTTGCTCAAACTTTCACCCCAACGAACTATAAAACTTTTGATGATACTAAAATGTTTCCAGCTCCAAGCCAGGGAATGGAGCAACATATTTTAACTCTGCCTAAATTGGATAATGAAACCGACTACATTGTGGAGATACAGATAGGGGAAACACGGTTAGTAGACTGCAACAAACACGGCTTATCCGGGAAGCTTATAGAGCACACTGTAAAAGGATGGGGATATAATTACTATCAGGTAGACCATATCAATCCAGGTCCAAGCACTAAAATGGCTTGTTTTGATAAAGCAAAAACGGAAGCGTTTTTATCAATACCTGGTGAACTAAAAATTCAGTATGATAGCCGCTTACCAAAGGTTTTCTATTTACCGCTAGGTAGCGAACTCAGATACCGCGTCTGGAGTGTTGAGAGCGAATTTAGCTATTCGATGGCAAAATAAAACGCCAAAGTCCCCAAAACGAGATAAACAAAAAAGGCGACCAAATTGGTCGCCTTTCTTTTATTTCACCCATTTACTCTGAGTGAATTAGATACCACTAATCGCCTCTTTACAAAGCTGAGTAATACGAGCCCAATCACCCTGCTCCATCGCATCAGTTGGAGCGATCCAGCTACCACCAATACAATCCACATTGTTAAGTGCAAGGTAATCTTTATAACTGCTTGGCGTAATGCCACCTGTTGGACAGAAACGGATATCCGCTAACGGACCAGAAAAAGCCTTAAGTGCATTAACGCCACCCGATGCTTCTGCTGGGAAAAACTTAAAGTTAGTGTAACCCAGTGACATACCCGTCATCACTTCAGAGATACTTGCAACACCAGGAATTAACGGCACAGTGCCATCCATTGCTGCTTTAAGTAAACTCGGCGTCGCACCTGGTGTAATAATAAACTGAGCACCGGCATCGACGGCTTGCTGAAGCTGTTCTTCATTTAACACAGTGCCTGCACCAACTAACGCCTCAGGTACCTCTTTCGCGATCTTGGTGATAGCTTCTAATGCGCAAGGAGTACGTAACGTCACTTCCAAAACACTGATCCCACCTGCAACGAGAGCCTTGGCTAACGGTACAGCATCTTCAATCTTATTGATGACCATAACAGGAACAATGGGGCTACGATCAAAAATATCTTGTGCTTGTAACGACCAGTTATTCTTAGACATTGAGATATTCTTCCTAATTAATAGTTTTCATCAATGGCACTGGTGCAACGCGCACCAGTTTCCGGACTACTTAAATTTGAACGTAATGCACCGAACAACTCTCGGCCCATTCCATAACTTGTGTTGTGCAAATCAACTTTTTCAGCGACTCTCGATTCAATCTCCGCTTCTGAAATCAAAAGCGTTAACTCACCCGTTTTCGCATCGACACGGATCATATCGCCATTTTGAATTTTAGCGATTAAGCCGCCATCTAAGGCTTCTGGCGTCAGGTGAATAGCGGCAGGCACTTTGCCCGACGCACCAGACATACGGCCATCGGTCAGCAAAGCAACCTTATAACCACGATCTTGAAGCGTACCTAATATCGGGGTTAATTTATGCAGTTCTGGCATACCGATAGCTTTAGGACCCTGCCCCTTAACAACCACGACGCAATCTTTATCAAGTTCGCCGGACTGGAACATCCCATCCAGTTTATTTTGATCATCAATCACCACCGCAGGTGCTTCAACGAAACGATGTAGTTCATCGACTGCAGAGACTTTAATCACAGCTCGACCTAAGTTACCTTTCAGTAATTTAAGACCACCGTTTATTTGGAAAGGCTCGCTGACTTTAGTCAATACTTCAAGGTCTAAGCTATCTTCTGGACCTTCAACCCAAATCACGTCACCATCTATCAGGCGTGGCTCTTTGGTATATTTACGCAGACCATAACCAGCAACAGTATTGACATCTTCATGCAGGAGACCTGCATCAAGCAGTTCCTTAATCAGGAATGCCATACCACCAGCGGCATGAAAGTGATTAATATCAGCATGTCCATTAGGGTAAACGCGAGCAATTAATGGCACCGCATCTGAGAGTTCTGAGAAATCATCCCAATTGACTATAATACCGGCAGCACGAGCAGCAGCAACGATATGCATCGTCAAGTTAGTTGATCCACCCGTTGCCAGTAGTGCAACAATACCGTTAACGATCGATTTTTCATTAACGACTTCACCAATTGGGGTGTATTGAGTCCCCATTTCAGTTAAACGACACACTTGCTTAGCCGCTGTTTTATTTAATGCTTCACGTAGTGGATCATCAGGATTAACGAACGATGAGCCCGGTAACTGCAGCCCCATCACTTCTAACATCAATTGGTTACTGTTAGCTGTACCATAAAAAGTACAGGTACCTGCACTGTGGTATGACGCAGATTCAGCTTCAAGCAGTGCGCTGCGATCAACCTTTCCTTGGGCAAACTGTTGACGAATACGAGCCTTTTCTTTATTCGGAATACCTGATTTCATCGGGCCGGCTGGCACAAACAACATAGGTAGATGGCCAAAACTCAAGGCTCCAATCAATAGGCCTGGAACAATTTTGTCACAAATACCCAGTAATAAAGCGCCATCAAACATGTTGTGTGATAAACCAATTGCTGTCGACATGGCAATCACTTCGCGGCTTAGTAAACTAAGCTCCATCCCAGGCTGCCCTTGCGTCACACCGTCACACATAGCCGGAACGCCCGCTGCTACTTGAGCAACACTGCCCACTTCAGCACAGGCTTGCTTTAGCAAGTCTGGATAAGTTTCATATGGCTGATGGGCCGACAACATATCGTTAAACGCTGTAACAATACCAATATTGGCTTTAGTTAGCGCTTTAATCGATTGCTTATCTGTAGGGTTACAAGCGGCAAAGCCATGAGCGAGATTACCGCAACTCAGTGAGCTACGATGAACACCATAATTCTTAGCTTCATCAAGTGCAGCTAAGTACTTTGCTCTGGATTCTTTACTGCGACCGATAATTCTATCTGTTACTGCTTGGACTACTGAATGCATAACTTCTCCTTAAGCGCTCCAATAAACATCGACAGGTGTCTTGTGTTGACCTAAGACTGCCCTGATCGGCATGCTATTAGCATCTTCATTTTCAAGCGCTCGACGGTAAACGGCTAACTTTTGTTCACCGACAATGTGCAAATAAATTTGACGACTGGCTAGAATCGCCGTTTTGGATAAAGAGATACGTGGGTTTGGCGCTGATTCTGGATTAACGGCAACGCATAGTTTGTCCGTCGACAGAGCCAATTCAATCTCTTTCGAGCAAGGGAACCATGAACAGGTATGACCATCATTGCCCATACCTAAAATCACCACATCAAATGGACGTGGAAAATGCGCTAACTGTTCAATGGCCATATCACCCCCCTCTTCAGGGCTTGAGAACATATTCTTTAAACCACAAAACTTCGCGTTCGCCGCTCTGTTTTGTAAAAGATGGGTCCTGACCAGTTTTTCATTAGAGTCATCAGATTCACCATCGACCCAACGCTCATCGGCTAAGGTGATATAAACATCACTCCACTCAATAGATTTATTACTGAGTAACTGAAATAACTTGATTGGAGTAGAGCCACCAGACACAACCAAGCTAGCCTTGCCACGATTATCAACCGCCTCTTGCAACTGCTGTGCAATACGCTCCGTTAGTTGGGCTTCTAACGCGTCTTTGTTATCAAATGATTTAAACACACTTTCTTTAATCATCATTTCTCCTTACTCGTCCCAAGAACGGCCATCTTTAGCAATCAATGCAACCGATGCTACAGGTCCCCAACTGCCCGCTGGATAAGGTTTAGGTTTCTCGTTACTCTCTTCCCAAGATTGAATAATCCCATCAACCCAAGTCCATGCCTGCTCGACCTCATCACGCCGTACGAATAACGCTTGATTGCCTAACATTGCCTCAAGTAACAAACGCTCATAAGCATCAGCAATTCGTTCATTTTTAAACGTTTCAGTAAAACTTAAATCAAGTTTGGTCGTTTGAAGACGCTGCTTCTGCTCCAGTCCAGGCACCTTATTCATCATTTGAATTTCGACACCTTCATGGGGCTGAAGACGAATGGTCAATTTATTGGGTGGTAGAGTACGATAATTAGAGCGATATAAGTTATGAGGTGGATTTTTAAAGTAAACCACGATTTCAGAACTCTTAGTTGGCATGCGTTTACCACTTCGAAGGTAAAATGGTACGCCAGCCCAACGCCAGTTGTCTATATCGACGCGCAGAGCCACAAAGGTTTCTGCGTTTGATTGGGTATTAGCCCCCTCTTCTTCCAGATACCCTGGCACTGGCGAGCCTTTTAAGAAACCAGAGGTGTACTGACCGCGTACGGTATTTTCGTAAATATTGTCCAAGTTAATTGGACGAAGTGACTTAAGTACTTTTACTTTCTCATCACGAATACTGTCAGCATCAAGGTTAACAGGTGGATCCATAGCAACCAGTGTCAGAACTTGAAGGAGATGGTTTTGGATCATATCTCGCATCTGACCCGCTTTATCGAAATACCCCCAACGACCTTCAATTCCCACCTCTTCAGAGACCGAGATCTGTACATGATCTATGGTTCGATTATCCCACTTAGAGGCGAACAATGAATTAGCAAAGCGCAGTGCGATAAGATTCTGAACCGTCTCTTTACCCAGATAGTGATCTATTCGATATACCTGATCTTCGTTGTAGAAAGCAGCAACTTGATCATTAATCACTTTCGAAGATTTGAGATCTGAACCAATAGGTTTTTCGAGGACGACACGTGAATCGGATTGAATGAGGTTTTGGTCGTGAAGACAGCGACAGATATCACCGAAAATAGAAGGTGGGGTCGCGAAGTAACTGACCATCACACGTTTACTCGGTTCTAACAGTTCATGAAAAGCCTGATAGCCTTCTGAGTCCGTAAAGTTAGTGCCTATATAGTGACAACGAGTTAAGAAACGAGCCAGAGTCTCTTCACAGAGTTCCTCTTTAACAAACTCCAATAAGGCTTTGATGACTAATTCATTAAACTCTTCATGGGTAAAAGCATCCTTAGCAACACCAATAATTTTCGTATCAATGTTAAGTAAACCAGCCTTATCCAATTGGTATAAAGAAGGCAGTAATTTACGACGAGCCAAGTCACCTTTAGTTCCAAACAGTACAAAATCACACGCTTTGGCTTCTGGTGTTGTTATGCCCATAACTTCTCAATCTCCTATCATCGCGGTGTCCCATCGAATCGATGAGGATTCACATATTTGTTGTAATATAACAACAGAATTTAGTAATTGCATCAAAATTCTGCAAAAAAACAAACTGACTGAACTAGGCATTCCTATCGATAATCTGATATGCTTTTCGTGATTAAATTACTATATATAGTAGGAAGTTTTACCAGTTCACTAATTATAATTCGTCATACAGGTCTAGTTTCCTCTATTTAGAAACTTTCGAAAATGACAAAAAAAGAAAAATATAATTACATTACTTTCGAGTGGATATACGCATATGAATACCCTAGAAAAGGTTCAAAAAAGCCTTACACATTTTAGTAAATCAGAGCGAAAAGTAGCTGAGGTTATTTTAGCCTCCCCTCAAACCGCGATCCACTCTAGTATCGCAACATTGGCTAAAATGGCAGATGTGAGTGAACCGACAGTCAATCGCTTCTGTCGCCGACTAGATACTAAAGGTTTCCCTGACTTTAAACTTCACTTAGCACAAAGTTTGGCTAACGGTACCCCCTATGTAAGCCGACATGTTGAAGAAAATGACACTCCAGAGTCATACACAACAAAAATCTTTGAATCTTCAATGGCTTCCCTTGATACTGCAAGGCAAAGCATTGATACCGGTGCCATCAATAAGGCCGTTGATATACTCACTCAAGCCAAAAAGATCTCCTTCTTTGGCTTAGGAGCCTCAGCATCGGTTGCCCATGATGCTCAGAATAAGTTCTTCCGATTTAACGTGCCAGTGATCTGCTTCGACGACGTTTTGATGCAGAGAATGAGTTGCATCAACAGCGGAGAAGGAGATGTCATTGTACTCATTTCTCACACGGGCCGCACTAAATCAATGATAGATATTGCCCGTATCGCAAGAGAAAATGGTGCAGCAGTAATAGGGCTAACGACACGTAACTCTCCGCTGTCCTATGAGTGCACGTTACCAGTCACATTAGAAGTACCTGAAGATACAGACTTATACCTACCAATGGCCTCTCGTTTAGCACAATTAGTAGTCATTGATGTGCTGGCAACCGGATTCACTTTACGCCGCGGACCACGTTTCAGAGAAAGTTTAAAACGTGTTAAAGAAGTGTTAAAAGAGTCTAGGATCGACAAAGATTCAATACTGTAACTGAATTTCCTCCCCTAAGTGGCAGTACAACTTTCTTATTACTGCCATAATTCTTCTCTAATTTAGCTTAACTTCACATATTTTATATCTTGCTCTAGATCATTTTGTTTGTAATTTTCCTACAAAAACGCCTGTTCTCTGTTAATATAGTGTCAGAATTTTTAAACTTATCGGAGTATTCCATGTTCCGCAGAACCAAAATTGTAACCACTCTAGGTCCAGCAACTGACCGCGATGACAACTTACGTCGTATTATCAAAGCTGGTGCAAATGTCGTTCGACTCAACTTCTCTCACGGTTCACCAGAAGACCACCTTAAACGTGCAGCAGATACACGTAAAATTGCAAAAGAACTCGGTGTTCATGTTGCTATTCTTGGCGATCTTCAAGGTCCAAAGATTCGTGTATCTACGTTCAAAGACAACAGAAAAGTACACCTTAGTTTAGGTAATAGCTTTATCTTAGATGCTGATCTTGAAAAAGGTGAAGGCGATGAGAATCAAGTTGGTATCGACTATAAGGAGCTTCCTAATGATGTAAACCTTGGTGACATCTTGATGCTTGATGATGGCCGAGTTCAACTGCGCGTCGAAAAAGTAGAAGGTAATAAGGTACACACCATTGTGACCGTTGCGGGTCCTTTGTCTAATAATAAGGGCATCAACAAGCAAGGCGGTGGTCTATCCGCTGCGGCACTAACTGAAAAAGATAAGCGTGACATCATCACTGCCGCTGAAATTCAAGTTGATTATCTAGCGGTTTCCTTTCCTCGCTGTGGTGCAGATCTTAACTATGCACGTGAACTCGCCGTTGCAGCTGGCAGCAATGCATTGATTGTCGCTAAAGTTGAGCGCGCCGAAGCCGTTGCAACAGATGAAGCGATGGATGATGTCATTCTTGCATCTGATGTTGTAATGGTTGCTCGTGGCGATTTAGGTGTTGAAATTGGTGACCCAGCGTTAGTCGCTGTTCAGAAGAAATTAATCAGCCGCTCTCGCCAGCTTAACAAGAGTGTGATCACTGCGACTCAAATGATGGAATCAATGATCACCAGTCCTATGCCTACACGTGCTGAAGTGATGGATGTGGCTAACGCTGTACTCGACGGTACTGATGCTGTCATGCTTTCAGCTGAAACCGCTGCCGGTGACTTCCCTGAAGAAACCGTTAAAGCCATGTCTGACGTCTGTCTTGGTGCTGAAGCCCACCCCAGCGTACAAGTGTCTAAACATCGATTGGATGAAAGCTTTGATTCAGTTGAAGAAACTATTGCATTGTCGACTATGTATGCAGCCAATCATCTAAAAGGCATTAAGGCGATTGTAGCCTTAACTGAGTCAGGTGCTACTGCACAGCTTATGTCACGGATCAGCTCAGCCTTACCCATTTTTGCTCTATCTCGTCATGAAGTCACGTTAGCCAAAATGGCGATGTACCGTGGCGTTAAGCCTGTGTATTTTGATTCGACCAATGTTAGTGCCGATGACGTTGCACGCAAAGCATTAGAGACACTTGCTACGTCTGGTGATCTAAACAGCGGCGATATGGTGCTAATGACTAAGGGCGACTCAATGGAAACCATTGGTGGCACCAATACTTGTAAAATATTAATTGTAGCATAATGACTTTTTAGTCGTTGCTCATTAGATCAGAAAAAGGGTTCGCTTCGGCGAGCCTTTTTTATACGCTAATTATCATGGAAATAACATTAGCCTCAGTAACAATACGAATCTAGCTCGATTTGATCAATAAAAAAGGACGCTAATGCGTCCTTTTAATTCTATCAATTTTGAACTCTTATCTATAAGGTTTCAAAATCATCGACATTGATTGCCGCGAGTCGTAACTCATCAGCCTTAAGCACAACCTTTAGCTCATCTTGAGTAATCACCATGTTTTCACAAGCTAAATTAAACAACTCAAGATTGACGAGTTTTTTAGAGAGTCCCCCTTCACGTTGAGCTGTTTTAATCTTCTTATGAATTTGACGACATGCATATTGTGCTTTAAATGCATCTTCAACTTCGGTGATCCCGCCTTTATCTTGCTCGAAATCAGGACATAGGAATGTCAGACGATCACGTGCAGGACCAGGCTTCATCATGCCGCTAACCAGTTCCGTCGTCATCTTGTCGCTGGCACCATTAAAGTGGTTACCAATCGGAAAGATTAAGGCTCTCATCACCCAAGCAACTGGACGATTAGGGAAATTACGCAGCGCCCCATCGAGTGCCTTAGCCGCATCTTGAAGTCGAGTTGCCATCACAAAACGTACGGCTGGAAGATCATCATGCTGACGTCCATTATCTTCAAACATCTTTAACGTCGCAGAAGCAAGATAGAGCTCGCTCAATACATCTCCCATACGCGCCGAAAGCATCTCTTTGCGTTTAAGATCGCCGCCCATGATCAACATAGAAAAATCGGTCATGAGTGCCAATGCAGCTGAAAGTCGAGTCATGTTTCTGTAGTACTGTTGTGTTTCACCACTGACTGGAGACTGATTAAAACGACTCCCTGTCAAAGCACTAAAGAGTGAGCTAAACGCATTTCTAGCCGCATAACCAATATGGCCCAGTAACAGCGAGTCAAAACGCTCTAATGCTGCGCACGAGTCTTCCATCGCGGCAGTTTCCATCTCAGCAAGTACATAAGGATGGCAACGAGTGGCTCCTTGACCGAATATCATCAAACTGCGTGTCAGGATATTCGCCCCTTCTACCGTAATTGAAATGGGATTAGCCATATAAGCATGGCCTAAATAGTTTTTAGGTCCTAGCTGGATCCCCTTACCTGACTGGATATCCATAGCATCGTTAAGTACATCACGGCTCATCTCTGTCATATGGTATTTGGCAATCGCAGTGACAACAGAAGGTTTGACCTTAAGATCGATGCCTGTGGTGGTGAGTCGTCTTGCTGCCTCTAACTGATAGGTGTTGGCGATAATACGCGCAAGTGCTTCCTGAACACCTTCAAATTGACCAATCGAGAGCCCAAATTGATGACGCACATAACTGTAAGCGGTGGTGGTTTTTGTTGCTGTATGTCCAGCTGCAGTTGCCAAGGCTGGAAGCGATATCCCACGTCCTGCAGACAAACACTCAACTAACATGCGCCATCCACGACCTGCAAATTGTGGCCCTCCAATGATCCAATCAAGAGGAATGAAGACATCTTTCCCTTGTGTGGTGCCATTCATAAAGGCCATATTCAATGGGCTATGCCTCCGACCAATCACCACACCGTCATGATCAGTTGGAATTAAAGCACAAGTAATTCCAAGTGCCTCTTTATCACCTAACAGACCGTCAGGATCTTGCATCTGAAAAGCGAGGCCTAACACTGTCGATACTGGCGCTAAGGTTATGTAACGCTTATCCCAATTGAGCCGTAAACCTAACACCTCTTCACCTTCAAATTGTTGGCGACAGACCACTCCAGTATCAGGTATGGCGCCAGCATCACTGCCTGCTTCTGGACCTGTTAAAGCAAAACAAGGAATGGCTTCACCAGAAGCGAGTTTAGGTAACCAGTGTTCTCTTTGCTCTTTAGTACCATAGTGAGTCAACAACTCTGCTGGGCCAAGAGAGTTTGGCACCATCACCGTCACCGCTGCACTCACACTGCGACAGGCTAATTTGCCGACTATCGTGGAGATGGCATACGCAGAGAAAGCTTTACCTCCGTATTTTTTAGGAATCATAAGCGCAAAAAAACCCTCATGTTTAAAATATTCCCATAACTCTGGAGGGAGATCTTTACGATTTTGAACGATATCAAAATCATCAATCATGGTTAATGCTGTCATGACCTGATTTTCAATAAAATCTTGCTCTTCAGCGGTCAGCTTCGGCTTACCATAACTGTGCAAGGTTTCCCAATTAGGTTTACCTCGAAATAACTCCCCTTCCCACCATACATCACCCGCTTCCATGGCCTCTTTCTCAGTATCAGAAAGAGGTGGAAGTACTCTTTTGAAAAACGAAAAAATTGGACGCGTAATGAACTGCATCCTGATACTTTTTACACCAAAAAGCACAATAATAACCAGCAGTGCAAGGATAAATACAGTCATGGTTTTACCTTTTAAATAACACCTTAATTAACCGGTACTGACACACCGGCAGATAGATAGGGAATAACTTTACGAATAACGGCTTCGATATCATTATGTTCATTAAAGTCCGCAGCTGCAATCTCTGTTAACGCATCAGCAGATGCCATAGTGAAAACAACCGTACCTAAGGTAAAGTGCAAACGCCAAAACATCTCAGCTGGAGGAATATGAGGTGCACTCTCAGCCACGGCTTTAACGAATAGGGTTAAATGTTCACCATAATGAGTGGTGATAAACCAGCGAAGATGACCCTGACTTTCAATATAGCCACGCCCTAAAAGCTGCAGGAACGTACGAGTCCCTTCCGTTCTTAATTGATTTAAGTCTAACAGCGGCTCAACAAGTGCAGAGAAAATATCATTCAATGATGCGGCTTTATCTGAATCTTGCAGTTTAACAATTTCCGCCGATGCAACCGGCATAAATACATCCAGATAACGAGCTAAAACCGCTCTGATTAACTCTTTCTTTGAACCAAAGTGGTAGTTCACTGAAGCAAGGTTCACTTCAGCTTTACTGGTTATCAAACGTAACGAGGTTTCAGAAAAGCCTCGTTCTGCAAATAATTTTTCCGCAGCATCCAGTATTCTTGTTTTCGTATCGGATCGATTTGCCATTCCGTTGCCTTCCTAACTCTATTTAAAACACTCGTTTAAATTAAACACTGCCACACTTTTTGTCAAACTAAATTAACTGTCAATATATCGCTACGGGGTGGAAAACTCTCACAGATATGGCTTTTATAGCCATGAGCTATTAAATCTCAAATTTTACGTTAAAATACTCAACACAAAAATAACAAGGAATATGAATTAATGAAACTTTCTACTATTCGGCTTGCTAAGCTATCATTGCTGATAGCCTTATCCTTATGGGGTTCAGCATGCCAAAAAGTGCAATCAGACGAGAGCACTTCTAGCGAAGCTCAAGTGGCTGATGCAAACACCTTCATCGAACAATCCGAGCAAACCTTGAGTGAACTATCCATCGAAATTAATCGCTCTGAATGGATCTATAATAACTTCATCACTCAAGATACCGCAGCCTTATCGGCTTCTGTCGCCGAAAAGCATACAGCAACGTCCGTGAAACTGGCCACGTTGGCAGCAAACTACACCGATCTCCCGCTCAGCAATGATAATCTGCGTAAGCTTGGTATTTTACGCAGTGCACTTGTATTACCCGCTCCACTTGATCCAAAGAAAAACGCAGAGTTAGCCGCAATTAGTGCTGAACTTAATGGGCTTTATGGTAAAGGTAAGTACTGCTTTGATGATGGCCGCTGCCTGACACAACCAGAACTCTCCGCCATCATGGGAGAGTCACAGGATCCAGCGACGTTATTAGAGGTGTGGCAAGGCTGGCGCGAAATAGCTAAACCTATGCGGCCACTATTTGAAAGAGAAGTAGAGCTCGCTAACGAGGGGGCCCAAGATCTTGGCTATGCCAACCTTTCAGAGTTATGGCGTAGCCAATATGATATGAAACCGGACGAATTTTCAATTGAACTTGACAGACTCTGGGATCAAGTTAAACCCCTGTATGATTCACTACACTGCTATGTTCGCGGTGAGCTCAATGAAAAGTACGGCGATAAAATCGTCCCTAAACAGGGCGCCATACCTGCTCATTTGTTAGGTAATATGTGGGCTCAAAGTTGGGGCAATATTTATGACCAAGTGGCACCTGAAGATGCAGATCCCGGATATGATGTGACTCAACTCCTTGCAGCCCAGAATTACGACGAAATTAAGATGGTGAAACAAGCTGAAAATTTCTTTAGTTCATTAGGATTTGAAGTATTACCCGACACTTTCTGGGAACGTTCTTTGTTTGTTCAACCTAAAGATAGAGATGTCGTCTGCCATGCATCCGCGTGGGATCTTGATGACAAAGATGATATTCGAATTAAGATGTGTATTCAGAAGACAGCTGAAGATTTCACCGTCATCCATCACGAGTTGGGACACAATTACTATCAACGAGCCTATAAAAACCAACCCTTTATTTTCAAAAATAGTGCTAACGATGGTTTTCATGAAGCCATAGGAGACACCATAGCCCTCTCAATTACACCGAGTTACCTTAAACAGATTGGTTTACTTGACCAAGTCCCTGACGCATCAAAGGATATTGGCTTACTGTTAAAACAAGCGCTGGACAAGGTGGCCTTTATGCCATTTGGCTTGATGATAGATCAATGGCGCTGGAAAGTATTTAGCGGAGAGATAACACCAACTCAATACAACCAAGCCTGGTGGGAATTAAGAGAAAAATACCAAGGGGTTAAATCACCGACAAGTCGTGACGAAACCTATTTCGATCCAGGAGCTAAGTATCATGTTCCGGCCAATGTACCCTACACACGCTACTTCTTAGCTCATATTCTACAATTCCAATTCCACAAAGCGTTATGTGAAACTGCCGGCAATAAGGAACCCGTACACCGTTGCAGCATCTATGGTAATAAAGAAGCAGGTAATCAACTAAATACCATGCTTGAGATGGGACGCAGTCAACCTTGGCCAGAGGCTTTAGCCGTAGTGACTGGCAGTAAAGAGATGGATGCCACAGCTGTACTCGATTACTTCGCACCATTACAAACTTGGCTAAATGAGCAAAATGCTCAAGCAAATAGACAGTGTGGTTGGTAATGTTAAATTGTAATGTGTATCAACATAATCGTTAATAGATAAAATCAATAAGCGTTAAGCATAAATTTGTTAGCGCTTTTTTTATTAACCAAATCCTCATGCTTGAACAACACACAAAGTAAAACTTATAACCTTATAAAATTCAATAAACTAAGCCGATCACATTATTACCGATGAACTAGCAATCATTTGAATTAATTTGTGTTCTCAATCACTATGATAAAGCTAAAACACCTAACTTTTATCAGTCAAATATCCCTTAACTGCTGGTATTCTCAGTGGTTAGACACACTTTGTTAATAACTAAAACTTTAGTTCATCATGCGCTTCTATTATAGTAACGTCAGTAATCCTTGATCTGAAACCATCAATGCCTTTTATTAAATTTACCAACACTTGTATTATTATATTCTTTTCTATTTTATCTTCAGCCTCGGCAAGCTCAGAAGATAATGTGGCGTTAAATCAATTTTATACCCAATTTACTCAAGCTTTTGAGACGCTAGATGCTCAAAAAGTCAAAAATATCTATGCTGAAGATGCCTGTTACATTCCCGAAAGTCAAAGCAAAGAGATCACCATGGGCCGAGATAATATTATAAAAGTGTATCATGATTTTTTTGGGAAAATTAAACACAAGGAAGCACAAATAGAGGTTGATTTCAGAGTATTAGATAGACAAGTTGAAAATAATAATGCGACTGACATCGGATACTATTTGATCCGTTTTCACCCATCTTTAGATGCAGAAGAGCCTATAAGCGAATTTGCTGGTAAGTTTGTCATTGTCTCTAAAAAGAAAAAAGATGGTAAATGGTATCTCACTGTTGATACCAACAATCGTTCTGAACCCTCTTTTTACTACGATGCAAAACCAATTCCAAACCTGTATTATGGCCATCATTTCTCCCCATTAACTACAGCAAAGAATGACAACTGATTTAAATATAATATGCCCTTGTGGTCAAAATATTAATAACAAGACCGCCCTATACACTCATTGCTGCGCTCCCTATCACCAAGCAAGCGCCATTCCTGTAACCCCTGAGCAGCTAATGAGGAGTCGGTATAGCGCCTTTGTCACCCAAGAGTACGATTACTTAATCCAAACTCATCACCCTGATTTTTTAAACGGTTTAACCGTTAACCTTTTGGCCGAAAGCGAGGAGCCTCACTGGCTTTCTCTACAAATCATCTCGACCCATACTCAGGGGATATCTGGCCAAGTCTGTTTCCAAGCTTGGTACCGTGATACAAGTGGTCTTGATGCAATTAATGAGTGTTCACAATTTGTTTGCGAAGATGGCAAATGGTTCTATACACAAGGGAAACAAAAAGCAGCCGTTTACCCTAAAAGAAATGAAGTATGTTTATGTAACAGCGGGAAAAAATATAAACAGTGCTGCCTTGTTTAACATCGCAGTTTACCACTCTCCTATCAATGATCACACTCAAGTGAGTAAGCGATTCAGCTTACTCAAGATTTTATGCAACTATTTATCTCTGTTAACTATCGAAACAATATAAGATGATGGCAGGCGATTAAAAACAATGACTCGCTCCCATTCAATGACCAAGTAGTCAACGATTATGAACTTAAATACCGTTCTCTAGCTGAAAAATCATTTTTTCAGCACTGTACGCAAAACTAATATTTAAGGTCACTATTTCATTTTCAACCTTTATTACACTTTCAACACCATCAAAGCGGGCTTTTGCCTTTACAGAAATGACTTCTGCTTCAGCCTGCGCTTCGGAACCTGTAAATGAGACCGTTAGCAGTGTGTCATGTTCATCAATCACGGCACCTATGTCTGCATAACTGCCACAGTCAGTACAAGTATCATTAACTAACGCTGATTGAGATTCTTTAATGTTTTTCATTATCTGTTTATCCATGAATTTACGTATTTAAGCATTATACGCTATTCACGCTTAAGCTTTGTATCAATAAGCTTAAGGTAAATCACAAAATGAAACATGAGTTATACCAATCAGTATAAGAAAGTGATCTACTCAGTGTGGCTTTTGGCAAGCTAATTCAAGGCGAATGGATGACGGAATGGTTATTCCCTTGTGAGTTCATTCAACGCAGAAGTAGGTAGCCAAAAACACACCCAAAGGGCGAGTTTTAGCGCTTCTGATGCTGTGTTAACGAGCTTAAACGTAGAACAACTATGCTTCTCACTCGTTGCCTTACCTCAGAAGCGCTAAAATCTCGCTGAGCGATCACATCTTTATACTGATTGGTATTAATACTACACTAGGGCACGACTCATCTGCCGTTGCTGATCTAATTGATCAACAAAGTGGCTATTTAGCGAGTCATAAATCTCTGACTTAGCTGTGCCATTGTATTTCTGTCTTGTTAAATAGTCACAATTAGCTAAAACCTTCTGCATCGAAGCTGACTTATTGCCTCTGATCACTAATGCTTCCGGCGATAATGCTTCTAATAATTGAAATGCCCTAGCGCCATTTTGTACAAACACAATACTATTATCTCTCGGCAGTGGCTGAACGGTTAAATCATTAACTAGCACTTGTTTCTCTGGTAATTCAAACTTAGCACGCAGTGCTATCTCAGGATCAATGGCATCGCCTTGCAATTGAAATTGAGCCATGTCTCGGGCATCGGAAGATAAAAGAGCCAGTAAAAGAGCAAACTCTCCTCGCCTGTCATTATCGATAGCATGATTAAGACGAGTCCCCAGTTGTGACTCATTGATTAAGACAGCACTTGGTCGCATAAAAAAACATCACCAAAACAACTCGTTGATAGTTAATCGACCACTTGATACATAACTTTAGAAATTAATTAAAATAGGGTCTTTACAGTATCACCGTTTGTGACTATTATTGCCGCCGCAAGTGAGGAGGGGTTCCCGAGTGGCCAAAGGGATCAGACTGTAAATCTGACGGCTCAGCCTTCGAAGGTTCGAATCCTTCTCCCTCCACCATTTGCATAAAAGTGTTACAAGTAAAAGTGATAATAAAGATTATTCGTGGAGGGGTTCCCGAGTGGCCAAAGGGATCAGACTGTAAATCTGACGGCTCAGCCTTCGAAGGTTCGAATCCTTCTCCCTCCACCATCTTTAATCTTTCGATTCATGAATGATAGAAAAAGCTGTACGTTACAAAAAAATAATAGGTAAATGTGGAGGGGTTCCCGAGTGGCCAAAGGGATCAGACTGTAAATCTGACGGCTCAGCCTTCGAAGGTTCGAATCCTTCTCCCTCCACCACCTCTTATTTCAGCAACACCCTAGTGTTGTATAGTGTTATACCGTTTAAATTTACACCGTAAAAATAAGTAATAGAAAATGTGGAGGGGTTCCCGAGTGGCCAAAGGGATCAGACTGTAAATCTGACGGCTCAGCCTTCGAAGGTTCGAATCCTTCTCCCTCCACCACTTTCTATAATTTAACTTCATTTTCTGCATGACAAAAGCCACTCATAAAACCTACTAGTATTTATTGTCCTACTTATTCTTCTCATTGAAAACGTAAAAATCCAGCTTTCTCTTCCTACCTAAATTCTTATTCGTTACTATCAAGATAACTCCATCTAGTTATAAGAAAAATATGACGAATTCTTGGGTCAACAAGGCGATCGAAAAAATTGAATCCGACTATCAACGCAGTGCAGATACGCATTTAATTAAACTCGATATTCCTCTGCTAACAGGCATCGATATCTATCTCAAAGATGAGAGCACTCATCCTACTGGCAGCCTTAAGCACAGACTTGCACGTTCACTATTTCTTTATGGTCTGTGTAACGGCTGGATTAAAGAGGGAACGACAATTATTGAGTCCTCTTCTGGCAGTACTGCCGTTTCTGAAGCCTATTTTGCGCGATTACTCGGCCTGCCCTTTATTGCTGTCATGCCTAAAACAACGGCGAAGAAGAAAATCCAACAAATAGAATTTTATGGTGGCAGCTGTCACTTTGTCGATCATTCCAATGAAATCTATGCCGCCTCAGAAAAGCTTGCAACTCAGCTCAATGGCCATTACATGGATCAGTTCACCTATGCCGAACGCGCGACTGATTGGCGAGGTAATAACAATATTGCCAACTCTATTTTCGAACAGATGACGTTAGAGCCCCACCCTATTCCAACGTGGATCGTCATGGGTCCTGGCACCGGAGGCACATCGGCGACAATTGGTCGTTATATACGATATCAACAGCTCGAAACTCAACTTTGTGTTGTTGACCCTGAACATTCCGTATTTTATGACTATTTTACCACAGGGGATAAAACACTGACTTCTTGTCATGGCAGTAAAATAGAAGGCATAGGCAGGCCAAGGGTTGAGCCATCATTTATTCCAGGGGTCATTGACCATATGGAAAAGATCCCAGACGCAGCATCTGTCGCAACCATATATTGGTTAGAAAAACTGATAGGAAGAAAAGCTGGGCCTTCGACAGGCACAAACCTTTATGGGGTATTGAACATCGCCTCCGAGATGCTAGCGAAAGGTGAACAAGGTTCTATCGTAACCCTTTTATGTGATTCAGGAGAGCGCTATTTAGACAGTTACTACGACCCGATTTGGGTTAACAATAATATTGGGGATTTAACAAAATATGAGGCTAAACTGACACAATTTAGCCTTACAGGCAGCTTATCTTGAATGCGATTAACTTAAAACGAATAAGTTAATCGATATCTAGATATTTGTGGGTTTGTATCGAGAGGCGCCAATTACGTTCGATACAAACTCGCATTGCCAGTTCAGTTGCGCGGTCTTTCTGGCTTATCGGTTGTAAGCAGATGGTTTTACCTGCCACATCTATATCATGCAACAACACATCTAGATCGTCAATGTGCGCTTGGGTTGCCACTGGATGCTTAATCTCATTGGCGCGATTCAGTGCTTGAGATAATACAATCAGACCAGCCTTCATCTTCAGTTTAGGTGAAACCGTCACCCAGGTTTTATCCGAACACAGCACATCAAACGTGCCACTGGTTTCGATTTGTGTCGAGTAACCTGCACTATTTAACTCAACGGTCATGGCCGTTAGGTCATGTAAACACGGCTCTCCACCTGTTATCACAATATGTGATGCGGTGAATCCCTTCTGCTTCATAAAGTGAATCAATTCTGAAGTCGTGAGCTCTGACCAGCGTCCAACGGTGCCATCCACTTGGATCACAAGCTCAGGTTTAACACGGTTAGTTTCGAGTCGATCCCAAGTATGTTTAGTATCACACCAGCTGCAGCCAACTGGACATCCTTGCAGGCGTACAAAAATGGCGGGCACACCAGTATAAAAACCTTCGCCTTGGATTGTCTCAAAAACTTCATTAACCGGATACTTCATGCTGAACCTCAAATAGATTGGGCGGCATTTATAATTGATTTTTATCCGACAGGCAAGCCTAACCTGTGCCAGATAAGTGCAAAATCAATAACTCAGTGATATTTTTATGTTTGATCATTTGCAAGCTAAGCCACGTCCGTTAAAATGACAGCTGTTTATTTCAGTAAGTGATCATTATGTCAAAAGCGGTATCTAAAGCGGTAATAGTATTTAGCGGTGGACAAGACTCAACCACCTGTCTTATTCAGGCCCTCACACAATATGATGAAGTTCACGGGATCACCTTTGATTACGGGCAACGTCATAGCCAAGAGATCGAAGTTGCTGAGAAGCTCGGTAAGCAACTTGGACTGACGAGTCATAAAACTCTCGATGTTTCTATGCTAAATGAGCTCGCTATCTCAGCCCTTACACGTGACTCTATTCAAGTCTCAAATGAGCTGATGGAGAATGGTTTACCCAATACGTTTGTCCCTGGCCGTAATATCCTGTTTTTAACCCTTGCGGGTATTTTTGCCTATCAACTGGGCGCTGATACCGTGATCACTGGTGTGTGTGAAACCGATTTTTCAGGCTATCCCGATTGTCGCAATGATTTTGTCAAAGCGATGCAATCTGCATTAGTACAAGGAATGGATAGACCTTTGACCTTGTCGACGCCATTAATGTGGCTTAATAAAGCTGAGACATGGGCACTGGCTGACAAATATCAAAGTTTAAGCCTAGTGAGAGATGAAACCTTAACCTGTTATAACGGCATGATAGGCACAGGGTGTGGTACCTGTCCCGCTTGTTTACTGAGGCAAAAAGGCTTAGATGACTATTGCAACAACAAAGAGCAAGTACAAGTTGACTTGGCTGCTAAATGTCAAAGCTAACATCACTATTTGGCAAGAGTTGGCCGGTTATCGCGCTGATCTCACTCAGCGCTATTCTCCTATACTATGCCAACCTTGATAGCTTACTGGCATACCGTCGAAATGAGATTGGGCTAGGCGAGTATTGGCGACTTTTTACTGGTAACCTTCTACATACCAATGTTTGGCACCTCGTCATGAATTTAGCCGGGCTTTGGGTCATAATGCTGCTTCATCAGCAATACTATCGCTCCGTGGGTTTTTCCTTCCTTTTTGTCGCGCTATGTGGGCTACAAGGAATAGGACTTTACCTTTTTTATCCCGGGCTATTGGGTTATGTCGGTTTAAGCGGCATGCTGCATGGTTTATTTACCTATGGTGCGCTCAAAGACATCAGTGTTGGCATGCGTTCTGGGTATCTATTGCTTATCGGCGTGATAGTGAAAGTCGGTTACGAGCAGTGGTTTGGGGCAAGTGAGCAAGTTACCGAGATGATTGGAGCACGCGTTGCAACTGAAGCACACCTAATTGGCGTTGTGACCGGAATTATACTTTTCACTTGCGTCACTCTTTATCAAACCTATTTATCAAGTTTCTTTAGTAAAAAAGGACATAAAAAAGCGGAGTGAACTCCGCTATTTTTAAAACTGATCACTAGTGATTCAACAGCTTAATTTAGGATCATGCCTTAATCAATTCATCATGCAATCGTCTAACCTGATCACGTACTGCTGCAGCTTGCTCGAACTCAAGGTTTTTCGCATGCTCATGCATCTGTTTTTCTAACGAATCAATTTGATGACTAATAGTGGCAACATCTTTGACTTTATACTCTCCTTTTGCCTCAGCAATATGACGTAGGTTAGCCAGATCTATTTGATCGTACTCTTTGCCGCCAATATCCATTACATCAGTGATCTTCTTCGATACCCCTTTAGGAACGATCCCATTATCTAAGTTAAACTGATGCTGTAATTTACGCCTTCTCTCCGTTTCTCCCATAGCTCTAGCCATAGAGTCGGTGATTTTGTCGGCATAGAGGATCACTTTCCCATTGATATTACGGGCAGCACGGCCAATGGTCTGTATTAACGAGCGCTCTGAGCGTAAGAATCCCTCTTTATCAGCATCGAGAATACATACTAAGGAAACTTCTGGCAGATCTAACCCTTCTCTAAGTAAATTGATCCCGACCAGAACATCAAACACACCAAGCCTGAGATCACGGATAATCTCAACCCGTTCAACCGTATCAATATCTGAATGTAGATACCTCACCCTGATCCCATGTTCGTCTAAATATTCAGTAAGGTCCTCTGACATACGCTTAGTTAATGTGGTTACTAAGACACGCTCATTCACTTTAACGCGCTTACCTATCTCAGATAATAGGTCATCGACCTGAATACCTACAGGGCGAACCTCAAGCACAGGATCCAATAAGCCAGTAGGCCTTATCACCTGCTCAGCTATATCCCCACCGCTCTTTTCAATCTCATATTTACTCGGTGTTGCTGAGACATAGATAGTTTGAGGCATTAACGTCTCAAACTCTTCAAATTTAAGCGGTCTGTTGTCCAATGCCGAAGGTAGACGAAAACCATACTCAACCAGATTCATTTTTCTGGAGCGATCGCCTTTATACATAGCGCCAATTTGAGGCACAGTAACATGTGACTCATCGATGATAAGTAATCCATCATCGGGCAAGTAATCAAGTAAAGTCGGCGGTCCAGCGCCCTCTTCACGACCGGAAAGGTACCTTGAATAGTTTTCAATCCCTGAGCAATAACCGAGTTCGGCCATCATCTCTATGTCATATTGAACACGCTCGGTTATCCGCTGTGCCTCAACCAACTTGTTATTGTCGAGTAGCTCCTGTCTTCTGATCCTGAGTTCCTCTTTTATCACCTCCGTAGCCGCCAATATTTTCTCTCTTGGGGTGACATAATGACTTTTGGGATAAACAGTGGTGCGAGCAATTCGTTGTTTAATATGACCCGTTAATGGATCAAATAGACTTAATCGTTCAATTTCATCATCAAAAAGCTCAATACGAATGGCATTACTATCCGAATCGGCGGCAAAAATATCAATCACCTCCCCTCTGACCCGATAGGTTCCTCGCTTTAACTCGATATCATTGCGGGTGTATTGCAACTCACTGAGTCGGTGAAGTATATCCCTTTGCCCCATAGTGTCACCTTGCCTAAGGTGCAGTAACATCTTCAAATAGGATTTAGGATCACCTAAGCCATAAATAGCCGATACAGAGGCGATTAACACCACATCTTTTCTTTCTAACAGCGCTTTTGTCGCCGATAAACGCATCTGTTCAATGTGCGCATTAACAGAGGCATCTTTCTCGATGAAAGTATTCGTTGATGGTACATAGGCTTCAGGCTGATAATAATCATAATAGGAGACGAAGTATTCAACCGCATTGTGTGGGAAAAACTCTTTCATCTCACCGTAGAGCTGGGCTGCCAAGGTTTTATTCGGCGCCATAATAATCGTCGGTCTTCCTATCTTCTGAATAACATTCGCAATAGTGAATGTTTTACCAGATCCTGTGACGCCAAGTAACGTTTGACACGCTACTCCAGCCTCAATGCCTGCCACCAATTTTTCAATCGCTTTAGGCTGATCACCAGCCGGCACATATTGTGATTCAAGTTGAAAAGTTGATTCTGACACTAAATACTCTTCCTAGATAATTGTGATTCTATTTTAATCGTGTGATGGTTAAATGCTAGTAGGATCTACAGTTGCTTGAAAATTAATACGCGCGATAAGCTTGTTTATCCGTCGATATTTATTATCACTTCAACTCAATGACAAGCTAATGACACATCTCATTATGAAATTTTAAAACAACATCTAAAACAACCTATTTTGCTTCTAAAAACGCTACAAACCCGAGGAGCAATGGAATCTAATGCACAACGTGGCAGTTACAGTTCAACAACATAACCGAGTGGCAAAAAATAAGTTCTTGATTTTATCAACCTATTGTTAATAAACACTTTTAAATATCACCTGTTAAAATGTGTATTTTAAGCTCAAGCCGCTATTTCCAAGGCTTTGAAACGATTTTTTAAGCTTAACCCACAGGCTTATCCACAGATTTAGTGGATAACTCAAGCGACCCCTTATCGCACGGGACTTTAACGATGATTTTAACTACCAAGCTAAAAATAGAGAAACCATGTAATTTTACTACATTTGAAAGTTATGGAGAATATTTCATACCCATACTTCTCATGAGTAATTGTTAACGTCTAATATTCAGAGCATAAGATGTAGATCAAAACCCAGAGACTAGGTTCAAGTAGTATTTGCTAAGTTTAAGACCATATACCATTCAACATGCTAATGGTAAGTGTATTTGAGTGCTTCTGATGAAATGTCACAATAAGCCTTTTACGCTTTAAGCCACAACTTCAACTAACTAAACCCGCTATTTACTGTAAGTGTATCGGTATGAAATAGGGGCAGACTTGTATCATAACGATTGAATCTACATCATGATGAGTATTTGATGAGCACTTAACTACTTAAATACACTTTTTTTTGTCAGTCGAGTTGACTCATCATGAAGAGCGATTTAATATGCGCTCCGTCTTCAACGATGAATAGCTTTATACGATTCCCCTGTAGTTCAGTTGGTAGAACGGCGGACTGTTAATCCGTATGTCACTGGTTCGAGTCCAGTCCGGGGAGCCAAAGTTGTTTAAGTTTAAGACAATCAAGTGTTAATCTGGTGTAAGAAAGTATGTTCCCCTGTAGTTCAGTTGGTAGAACGGCGGACTGTTAATCCGTATGTCACTGGTTCGAGTCCAGTCCGGGGAGCCAAGTTTTGTACACCAAAGTAAAAGTTAAATCGATTCCCCTGTAGTTCAGTTGGTAGAACGGCGGACTGTTAATCCGTATGTCACTGGTTCGAGTCCAGTCCGGGGAGCCAAGTTTTGTACACCAAAGTAAAAGCTAAATCGATTCCCCTGTAGTTCAGTTGGTAGAACGGCGGACTGTTAATCCGTATGTCACTGGTTCGAGTCCAGTCCGGGGAGCCAAGTTTTGTACACCAAAGTAAAAGTTAAATCGATTCCCCTGTAGTTCAGTTGGTAGAACGGCGGACTGTTAATCCGTATGTCACTGGTTCGAGTCCAGTCCGGGGAGCCAATTTAAATGGTAAATGTAAAAAGTTAAATCGATTCCCCTGTAGTTCAGTTGGTAGAACGGCGGACTGTTAATCCGTATGTCACTGGTTCGAGTCCAGTCCGGGGAGCCAATTTAAATGGTAAATGTAAAAGATAAATCGATTCCCCTGTAGTTCAGTTGGTAGAACGGCGGACTGTTAATCCGTATGTCACTGGTTCGAGTCCAGTCCGGGGAGCCAATTTAAATGGTAAATGTAAAAGATAAATCGATTCCCCTGTAGTTCAGTTGGTAGAACGGCGGACTGTTAATCCGTATGTCACTGGTTCGAGTCCAGTCCGGGGAGCCAATATCGCTAATGTACTCAGTAATACTATTTAAAACATATCACTTCTCTAACTGGTCACTTCCCCTCTTATTTACAAGTTACAAACAAACTTATTACTTTTAAAATTCCGCTTTTATCATTTTTCCGATAGAATAAGTCACAGAATTAACTAAAATAAAAGCATTGTCGTCCTCTAATGGTTATGCGACCGGATCCTTTATGAGCGTATCAAAACTTTTTCACATCTTCCTTTTTTTACTTTTTGTAGGACTTACTTTTCTCGTTTATTTAGAACAGAACCATTACCTCACAGAAAAAGGCACACAAAGATTAGCTGATTATCACTTTTATATGAGCGAAAACCTTGCTTTGCCGGACACTGGAACACTTTTATATTCTGAGATACAAGCTCATACAGAACTTCAATTTTTCCAATTCATTCACTCGACTGAAAGTGCAGCAAACCTAACGACAGGAACGCTCAATTCAACCTCAGAGAGCCCACTTGCTGTGCTATTTAAAATAGCGTTACCTGATACTCGTCAACTTGGTTCAGGTAGACTGCAAATTAAGCTGTCTACCGACGATCTGACCAATCACGCATTAATCGCATTTAAAAAAACCAGCATCGTACTTTGGCTCACTTATTTAGTTATTACTTTTGTGTTCATTAGTTTAATGATGATGGTAAAACGCAAAATTCGCTATGCCAGTAATTATGTAAATGGATTATCAAACCATCTATATCATGCTTTAGAAGCCTCAAAGTTAAAATCTGAGTTCACTCCTTTAGCAGATGCATTAGAACATTGCCGCAGCACACTCAAAAAAGAGAGTGAGACAATGTCTAAAGAGCATGAACGACTCAATAGAGCTGCCTTTGAAGATCAGATCACCGGATTTTCTACCCGCACAAGATTCACTCAGAAACTGGAATCTTTCTCAAGTACAGGGAAGAACCAAATAGGACTGCTAGCCTTAATCAAAGCCACTGAGTTAGGTGTCATAAATGATACTTTAGGTCGTGCTGCTGGAGATGAATATCTCTCAAAAATAGCAAACTGTATCCGTTATGCACTTACAAGCTATCATGATGCCGAATGTTACAGAATATCCACTGCGGATTTCGCCGTCTTTATTCCTGGACTCATTATTAAAGATGGTCTTCCTTTTGTGGAAAGTTTAAAAGCTCAATTCGATGAGTATCAGCAAACAATAAACAACGAATCAATTGCCCATATTGGGCTTGTTCCTTACGAGCATGATAGCGAACCTGCCAGACTATTATCCCAAGGGGACACTGCGGTAAGTATCGCTCAAACATTGGGGCCAAATTGTTTTTACCTGCAGGAAAAAGACAACAATGATGAGCTCTATGGAGATACTCGTTGGAAAGAAGCAATCGATGATCTCATCCACAGGCGTGCACTTAAATTTTATCAACAAGCTATCTTGCCTTGTCAAAGGGAGAGCAAGATATACAATGAGTTATTTTCAAGATTCTACAATGTTGATGGTAAATTTTTACCTACGGCGACAGTCATAGCGATGGCTGAGCGCCATGGCATGGTGATGGATCTCGATAAGCTTGTTATTATTACCACATTAAAAATGCTCATCGAAAACCCTGCACTAACAGGCTCTTTTGGAATTAACATAAGTGCTGCATCCATTATGCAAGAGTCGTTTATAGCTTGGCTTAAAGACTTACTTGTTAAACAAAGACATATAGCAGCTCGGCTCGTCTTTGAAGTCAACGAATCGGGTATGCAAACCAACCTAGTTGCAAGTTATAAATTTGTTCAAACAATTCATAGTGTAGGTGCGAGAGTCTCAGTCGAACATTTCGGCATGGGATTTACTTCCTTCAAATTTTTTAAACAAGTTAGACCTGATTTTATAAAATTAGACGGGAGCTACTCCAACAACATAGATCAAGATACTAATAATCAATTTTTTATCAAAATGATCATTAACATTGCACGAAGATTAAATATCTCAGTGATCTCGACCAGTGTTGAGCGACAAGAAGAAAAGTTCGTGTTGGAAAAATTGTTAGTAGATGGACTGCAAGGTTATTATATTGCCGAGCCTCAAGCCCTTCAAAATACAGCTTTGCATCAAAAAACGTAAGAACTTTAACTGTTTCAGTAAAACCTTGTATTCTATGTGTTGTTAATACTCCCAGAAAAGCCGATAATAATACTTATAATGGTTATGAATAATGAACTGAGATGAGTGAGTATCTCCTACTATTGGTAAGCACTGTGCTTGTCAATAATTTTGTATTAGTAAAATTCCTCGGCCTTTGCCCTTTTATGGGGGTTTCCAGCAAACTTGAATCTGCCATTGGAATGTCAATGGCCACGACGTTTGTACTGACCTTGGCTTCAATATTAAGCTACCTAGTTAATCAATATCTACTTTTGCCATTCGACTTAGGCTACCTAAGAACAATGAGTTTCATATTGGTTATTGCTGTGGTGGTTCAATTTACCGAAATGGTCGTTCAGAAAACCAGCTCCTCCCTATATCGTGCTCTAGGCATCTATTTGCCTCTCATCACGACTAACTGTGCAGTGTTAGGTGTTGCCCTACTCAATATCAATGAGAAGCATGGCTTTATTGAATCTGCCATCTATGGCTTCGGTGCGGCGGTGGGATTTTCTCTTGTACTTATATTATTTTCAGCAATGCGCGAACGACTCGCTGCTGCGGATGTCCCCCAACCCTTTAAGGGCGGAGCCATTGCAATGATCACTGCTGGACTAATGTCTTTGGCATTTATGGGCTTTACTGGATTGGTTAATTAACGATGTCAGGTATTTTTATTGCGATCATCTTATTGACGATCTTAGCCCTCTTCTTTGGGATTTTGTTGGGATTTGCGGCAGAAAAATTTAAAGTGAAAGGCAATCCTCTCGTCGATCAACTCGAAGCCCTATTACCTCAAACACAGTGTGGTCAATGTGGCTACCCAGGGTGCAAACCATACGCTGAAGCCATTGCTGGCGGTGAAAAAATCAACAAGTGCCCTCCTGGTGGCACAGCAACAATGGAAAAGCTTGCCGCTATGGCAGGAGTAGAGCCCGAGCCTTTAACTGCCAGCGAGGAGATTCAGGTCAAAAAAGTCGCCTACATTCGTGAAGATGAATGTATTGGCTGTACTAAATGTATTCAAGCATGTCCGGTCGATGCCATTTTAGGGGCTGGAAAACTAATGCACACTGTGATCACTGATTACTGTACAGGTTGTGATCTTTGTGTCGCCCCTTGTCCTGTCGATTGTATTGATATGCTCCCCATAACACCAACAGTAAAAAATTGGGACTGGAAATTGAATACCATTCCAGTGCAAATGATCGAAGAGGATTCCAAGTGCTAACTTTATTAGAACAGATTGATAAAGGGACACTGTGGCACCCAATTGGCGGAATACACCCACCGGAATGTAAAAACCAGTCTAATGCCACTCAGATCTCATCTCTGCCCTTGGCTGATGAGTATATACTCCCGCTACCACAAGTGGGTGATAACGCAATATTGACTGCTGTGGTTGGTGATTATGTCACTAAAGGCGAAGTGATAACCAGTGGTAGTCACTTCGGTTACCTGCCTGTGCATGCGCCCACGTCCGGGCATATTACTCACATAGAGCAACGTCCAAGTAATCACCCATCGGGATTAGCCGTATTAAGCTGTGTTATTTGTCCAGACGGACTGGAAACATTAAGCGATAAAGTCCACCCGACACTTTCACTTGACGATATTAAGAGCCTCTCCAATCAAGCGATTTTAAGTAAAATTCAGCTAGCTGGTATAGCAGGCTTGGGGGGAGCAGCCTTTCCGAGCCACATCAAGTTAAATCCGGCCAGTGATATTGAATTGCTTATCATTAATGCCATCGAATGTGAACCTTATATCACTTCAGATGACATGATAATGAGAGAACAAAGTGATGCCATCATGCAAGGGATCGCTATTATTTACCACCTGTTAAAACCTAAACGCCTAATCATCGCCATTGAGGACAATAAACCTCAAGCGATAGATATTATGCAGCAAGCTCTGTGTCGCAGTGTACTTCCTAAAAAGGGAGTCAGGATCACCAGTCTTCCAACACTCTACCCATCCGGTGGCGAAAGACAGTTAATTCAAATATTAACCGGCCAAGAAGTCCCTTCAGGCGCGATTCCTGCTCAATTGGGGATATTAGTTCAAAATGTGGCCACCTGTTATGCCATACAAGATGCTGTATTAAGAAACTATCCGCTCATCGAGCGAGTTGTCACGATAACAGGCAATAACGTGGCGAAACCGGGTAACTATTGGCTGCCAATTGGCACCCCTATTGCGCATCTTTTGAAACAAACAGGTTTCAAGGGAGTAGCATCCGATAAGGTGATCATTGGTGGCCCTATGATGGGGTATGCCCTTTATAACGACAGCGCTCCAATCCTTAAGGGCACTAACTGTGTTTTATTACCTGATGCCACCGAAATAGCGCCGGAGCAAAAGGAGCTACCCTGTATACGTTGTGGTGAATGTGCCATAGTGTGTCCAGCACAACTTTTACCTCAGCAGCTTTTTTGGCATGCAAAGGCCCAAGAATACGATAAAGCCGTTAACTTTAATCTCAATGACTGCATAGAATGCGGCTGTTGTACCTATGTTTGCCCCAGCAATATCCCGCTAGTTGAATATTATCGTGTGGCAAAGTCCGCTGTTAGAATTGAAATTGAAGAGAAAAAACAAGCAGAATTGGCTAAGCAAAGATTTGAGCTTCGAACTCAACGTTTAGAAGATGAAAAGCGTGCTCGTGAAGCGAAACAAAAAGAAGCGGCCGAAAGACGAAAGTCCACCATGTCCGGCTCAGATAAAGATGCCGTAGCCTTAGCGATGGCAAGAATCAAAGCTAAGAAAGCGGCAGAGTCTGCAGACTCTAAAACGGCGCCAGTAACCGCAACTGACGATAAACACGATGCAGTAGTTGCCGCTGTTGCCCGTGCTAAAGCCAAGAAAACAGCCCTTAAGGCAACTGAAGAGGTATCTGCAACACCTGCAATTGATGCTGAAATTCCAATTGACGACAAGAAAGCCAAAATTGCGGCTGCCGTTGCCCGTGCTAAAGCCAAGAAAGCAGCCCTTAGGGCAACTGAAGAGGTGTCTGAAACATCTTCAATTGATGCTGAAATTCCAGTTGACGACAAGAAAGCTAAAATTGCTGCAGCCGTTACTCGTGCTAAAGCTAAAAAAGCCGCCCTTAAAGCAACTGAAGAAGTCGCTGAAACACCTGCAACCGATATTGATGTGCCGGCAATTGATGCTGAAATTCCAGTTGATGACAAGAAAGCTAAAATTGCTGCAACAGTTGCAAAAGCGAAAGCTAACAAACTGGCCAAACAGGCAAAACTTGATAATGAAAAGGATTAACTGATGGCGTTTAAGATTGCCTCTTCGCCCCATTTGAGCCGAAGCTTTAAAACAAGCACTCTGATGCAGCGCGTTATACTGTGTGCCCTTCCTGGTGTAGCGACTCAATGTTACTTCTTTGGTTGGGGAGTGCTAATACAAGTTACAATAGCCATCGCTGTCGCTCTCTTAAGCGAAGCTGTGGTGCTACGACTGAGAAAGCGTCCAGTTGTTGATACCCTAAAAGATAACAGTGCCCTACTCACCGCACTACTGCTCGGAATTGCCATCCCACCACTTGCACCTTGGTGGCTCATTGTTATTGGCGTTGTTTTCTCTATTGTTGTCGTCAAGCACCTCTATGGCGGTCTTGGACATAATATTTTCAACCCCGCGATGGCCGGCTACGTGATGCTACTTATCTCCTTCCCGGTTCAAATGACCAGCTGGGTAGCCCCGATGATGCTAGCCAGTCAACCAGTGGATATTCTTGGTTCATTGCAACTGATATTTTTAAATGCATCGGCCAGTGATATTGAGGCCTATAAGCTCGGTTTCGATGGACTCGCTATGGCTACGCCACTTGATACTATAAAAACAGATCTCTCTATGGGACTGACCAGTACAGAGAGTTTATCTAAATCGATCTTTAACGATGGTTTTGGCGTTGGCTGGTTCTGGGTCAACATGGCCTATTTTGCCGGTGGGCTGGTGATGTTGAAGCTCAAAGTGATACGCTGGCATATTCCTGCAGGCATCTTAATTAGCCTCTTTGTTTGTGCCAGTGTCGGGTTCTTGCTTAATCCTGACACCCACGCAGGTCCCTTACTCCACCTTTTCTCTGGTGCAACCATGTTAGCCGCGTTCTTTATTGCTACCGATCCGGTAACCGCAGCAACAAGCATTCGAGGACGTCTCTTGTTTGGCGCACTGATCGGCCTCTTAGTCTATATGATCCGTACTTACGGTGGCTATCCTGACGCCTTTGCATTTGCCATTTTATTAGCCAACCTTTGTGCACCTTTTATCGATCACTATATGAAACCCAGAACCTATGGCCACCGTTCTAGAAACTAAACAAACCGGAGTATAACGTGAAAAAATCAATGTTAAAAAACGGTTTGTTATTGGCTACATTCGCCTTTTTCTGTACCGCGCTAGTAGCTTTAGTCAACCAACAAACCTTTGATAAAATCAAAGAACAACAACAACTTGAATTAAAACGTATATTGCATCAGATTATTCCAGATACATTACATGATAATGAACTAGTAGAGCATTGCATTCTCATTCACGATGAAGAGGTGTTAGGTGTCGACACTCCCCTCCCCTCATACATTGCCAGCATGCAAGGTGTACCCGTGGCGATTGCCATAGAAACCGTAGCGCCTGATGGTTACAGCGGCAATATTCGTCTTATTATCGGGATCAGCACCGACGGTGAAGTGTTAGGCGTAAGAACCTTGAATCATGCTGAAACTCCAGGATTAGGTGACAAAATCGAGTTGAGAAAATCAGATTGGGTGCTCAGTTTTAACGGTATGTTTCTTTTATCAGAAAGTGATACTCGCTGGAACGTAAAAAAAGACGGTGGGCAGATTGATCAATTTACTGGTGCAACCATTACCCCTAGAGCCTATGTAAAAGCCATAAAACGGGCTCTTGTCTATTTCAATGCAAATAAAGATAAATTACTAACAAGACCTGCAAACTGCGAGGTTAACTATCAATGAATGAATATAAACAGATAGCGCTACAAGGCTTGTGGAAAAATAACCCTGGTCTGGTGCAATTACTTGGTCTCTGCCCATTACTGGCTGTTACCGCAACCCTAACCAACGCTTTAGGTTTAGGTTTAGCCACCATGGCTGTGCTTATTGGTTCCAACATTTTAGTCTCTTTGGTTAAAGGTTTTGTACCTAAAGAGATCCGCATCCCGATATTTGTCATGATCATTGCGGCCTTAGTCACCTGCGTACAACTGTTAATTAACGCTTACGCTTATGGTTTATATCTGTCATTGGGTATTTTCCTGCCATTAATCGTGACAAACTGTGTGATCATAGGCAGAGCTGAAGCTTTTGCATCCCGCAACTCGGTGCTGAAATCTGCTTTCGATGGTTTTATGATGGGCCTAGGCTTCCTGCTGGTATTAGCAATCCTAGGGGCCTGCCGTGAAATATTGAGCCAAGGCACACTTTTTGACGGTGCTGATCTTCTACTCGGAGATTGGGCGTCGGTACTAACGATTCACCTGTGGCAGCTAGACACCAGCTTTCTGCTCGCCATGTTACCCCCTGGCGCATTTATCGGCATGGGCTTTCTAATTGCGTTTAAAAATGTTATCGATAAAAAGTTAGCTAAAAATGCGCCGACACCAGATATCCCAGAAATCACTCGCGCAAGGATAACGAAGGTAAGCTAACCCATTTAATATAATAACAATAGAGCTATTAAAAAAGATGAACAAAGCCAAACGACACGCTATTTTAGAGATATTAAGAGAACAGAATCCTCATCCAGAAACTGAACTTAATTTTTCAAGCCCATTTGAACTACTTGTCGCAGTCACGCTGTCGGCCCAAGCAACGGACGTTAGCGTGAACAAGGCGACGGATAAACTTTTCCCGGTGGCAAACACAGCGCAATCTATTTATGACTTAGGGGTTGATGGGCTAAAAACATATATAAAAACCATTGGGTTATACAATAACAAGGCCGTTAACGTCATTAAAGCCTGTGAGATTTTAATCAACAAATATGACGGTGAGGTTCCTGAAAACCGTGAGGCATTAGAATCACTTCCCGGTGTTGGCCGTAAAACGGCAAACGTAGTGCTAAACACCGCATTTGGCTGGCCCACTATTGCCATCGACACTCATATTTTTAGGGTGGCGAATCGTACCAAATTTGCCATGGGCAAGAATGTTGATCAAGTTGAGGAGAAGATGTTGAAGGTGGTGCCAGATGAGTTTAAAGTCGATGTGCATCACTGGTTCATTCTCCATGGCCGTTATACCTGTATTGCGCGAAAACCCCGCTGTGGAAGCTGTTTAATTGAAGAACTTTGCGAATTTAAAGACAAAATCTACCCTGAGTAATACCAATTACATTAAGCATCTGTTCATTCAACGGGAATTCACAGCCCTGAAGGCAAGGTCAATATGTGGGAATGTCTCATTTTGTATAGAACAAAATAGACCATGAGTCGTATTTCGAAAGCCTCTAACGGGCATAAAGAGCTTTGCTATTTGCTTTGAACATCAGCCCCTACGGGAGGCTCTCAAACATTCCCTTCAGCATAAGGTTGCAGTAGATACAAAAAAAGTCGCGATGCGACTTTTTTATTCTGTTTGTTTTGAACTTGCTCAGAACAAACTTATAAAAAATATAGAGAGAAACACACCTATAACAGCTGTTGTAGCGAGTGCCATTTTTAATTCAATGTCCATTGTAAACTCCAAAAAATTCGTCTGGGTTATTATCGGAATTTATGGCACTGCTTCAAACTCTTGTCGATAAGAAGTGTGAAGTCACGCAACATTAATGTTATTCATGCTATATTCCCGCCATTACCCATTACCAGCCATCGAAAAAGAGGTAACTATGTCACAACTGCTCCACACCATGCTCCGCGTTACAAATCTTGAAGCCAGTATCACCTTTTATACTCAAGTGCTAGGCATGAAGTTACTGCGTCAATCTGAGAACAGCGATTACAGATATACCTTGGCATTTGTCGGCTTTGATGACGAATCAACAGGAAGTGCTGTCATTGAGCTTACCTATAACTGGGATACTGACAGTTATGACCATGGCACAGCCTTTGGTCATTTAGCGATAGGAGAAGAAGATATTTATGCCCGCTGTAAGGCCATTGAAGCCGCTGGAGGCAAGATATTACGAGCTCCAGGCCCTGTGGCCGGTGGCAGCACAGAAATCGCCTTCGTCGAAGATCCTGATGGCTACAAGATTGAATTTATACAGATGAGTTCTGCTCAACGTGGTTTAGGCTGACACCAGATTAACCAGATCGAAATTAATGAATTTATAAGCATAAAAAAAGCGCCTTTCGGCGCTTTTTCTTTAAGTCTAATAGCGAATGCTATTTAGAACTTCATGCTTACACCAGCGAAGTATGTACGACCAATGGTGTCGTAAACTTCTGGTATTGTACCACCGTCACTACCATTAGAGACCGTTGTAGGCTCTTCATCAGTCAAGTTCTTAACACCAGCATTAAACGTGATTTCATCGTTTAAGTGATAAGTACCAGAGAGATTATGATAAAGGACTGATTCAGCCTTTCTTACCGCTGCAAATGGGTCATCATTTTCATCATAATCAGTATAATGGTCGTCCATTTCACCGATATAACGATTAAAGTACATCACACTCCAATCACCTCTTGCTGCCTGTATACTAAAATTATTACGCACTTGAGCATAAGCACCAAAGTTACCATCAATTGTATTAGTATAATCTTCATTATCCTGTTCGAAGTTTAACAAGTAAGTGGTATCGTTACTAATGGTCCAATCAAGACTCAATGCTTCAAAGCTATACGCTAAATTAAAATCAATACCACTGGTATCTTGGAAGCCAACGTTAGTCAGTGAGTTAGTCAAATTATCTAAATCACCATTTGGTCCAATGTTGAAAGTTTCACATGCTGATGAAGTTGGGTCAGCAAAACAAGCATTTAGACCTGCTTGGGTATCCAAACGCGCAATAGCGTTTGTAACCTTAAATCGCCAGTAGTCAACTGTTAGCGACAAACCATCGACATAACTTGGTGAGTACACTAAACCAGCCGTGTATGACTCAGACTCCTCAGGCTTAAGGTTTTCGTCTGACGTACGATTGACTAAAATCTGTGCATCTTGCGAGTTCCCCCAAGGATCAACTAGGTAATCAAATGACCCTGAGTTACCACCATATAGCTCAGATACACTTGGTGCACGGAAACCCGTAGCCGCTACAGTACGCAGCATTAAGTCATCAGTTGCTTCATAAGTTAAGCCAATCTTCCACGTTGATGCATTACCAAACGTTGAGTAATCATCAAAGCGCAAAGCAAATTCACCAGTAAGTTTATCGGTAAAAGGAACACTCACTTCCTGGAATACAGAGATAACATTGTAGCTACCATCGGTTGGATCTTGCTGCGCAGCGGTACTCTCACCTGCAACAACGATTGGGTCAGGATTGTAATAACCACTTTCGTAGCGGTATTCTGCGCCGATAGCATAGGCGACAGCACCTGCATCTAGATCAAATAGTTCACCCGTTAGACCGGCAGAGAATACATGTTGCTCGTTGCCACCATCCGCTTCTTCAGTGTATGCCACACTGTCAAGAAGCGCTTGGTCGCCAGGTTGGTCCATCGGCTGACCGGTAAACCAAGGATCTTGATTGGCATAGATTGCATCGGTCATGATTGATGCATTGATTGAGTTCTCTACCGCGGTATCAGCTTTGTTTTTACCGTAAGTGTAGGCAATATCCCAGTCCATTCCGGTATTAACATCAATTGACCCCGTTAGCGCAGTAGAAACACGTAATGTATCGGTGTCCTGAGTATAAATACGAGGACCCACATCACTCATTCGTCTTCTGTAGTTAACTAGGCCTTTGTCGTTTGGCTCTATACCAGCATCAATCATACCTTGATCAAGTTCTATACATGTCAAAGGATCGTCACCGGTTTCACAAACCTTTAGGTCAAGGTTAGCAGGCTGAGGCGCCATCTGCTGATTTGACTTACGCTTAGTGTAAAGGATATCACCCGTTAGCACTAAGTCATTGCCAAGCTCTTGGGTCATGTTGGCGAACAAGCTATAACGCTCACTTGGAGTCTGGTAAAAACTATCTTGGGTATAGTCGTAACCTTCTGAACGGTCTACCCAATTACCATTTTCATCTTTAACCATACCATCTAAAGAGCCGGTTGGGATGAATGAACTCGCCCCCGGATCTGTCCAATCACGATCTGACTGAATGACACCTTCACGTTTTGAGAAAGCGGCACCGAATGTGTAGTTACCGGTATCAGTATTAAAGCCATATAGTCCACTGACTTCGCCATGTTCACCGTCGCTCTGATCAGTCATGCCACCAGTAACATCAATCTGGAAGCCTTCAAAATCTTTCTTAGTTATGATGTTAACAACACCCGCAATGGCATCTGAGCCATAAACTGCTGATGCACCATCTTTCAGAATTTCTACCCGAGCAATCATGGCAACAGGAATGGCGTTAAGGTCAACAGCACTATCGGCACCAGAACCTGAGTTGACCATACGGCGACCGTTGAGCAGAACTAAGGTACGCTGTGAACCCATACCGCGCAGATCAACTTGTGCAACACCGTCTGCACCATTGTTAGTACTGGAACCTATAGCAGCACCGGCCATAGATGTTTGTGCTTGTAGCATTTGGTCTACTGAAGTGAAACCTTCAGCTTTGATAGTTGCGGCATCAATCACTGTTACAGGAGATGCTGTTTCCATGTCAGATCTTTGTATACGAGAGCCGGTAACTGCAATCCGTTCTACTTTAGCCTCTTCTGCAACTGCACTTGTTGTAACTGTGAATGCGGTGGATGATACAGATGCAATTAAGCCAAACTTAACTGCTAATGCTAATTTACTACGAGAATGTTGCGATGTTCTTATCATTAAGATTACTCCCTAACGTATTTATTATTATTACGCCACTTTATGTTTCAACAACGAAGCATAGTGCGTTGCATTCGATACTGAAGTTTCACCTTAATACAGTCAATCTCTCATTCCGTTAACTATTGATACGAAAAGGTTAATAGCCATAGCCAACAAAGTAACAACCAGAAGCACCCAGTTAAAGTGAAACTAGTAAACCACAAACCAAGCAGAACTTATCACCATCAAACACCAATAATACAGATGATTAAACCAATCTTTTCGCAACAAATATTTAACCAGCAAAAAACGCAAAAGTGTGACGCTCGTCACAAAAAGCGACTAATCCAAGCTTGTTTCACACGACATAAAAACTGACAGATGAGAAAAATACGGAGAGAGTTAAAAAATATAGGGGGAAAAGTAAATAAAAAGCCAGTTTTTCAACTGGCTTTTTATTATGAGCTAAATAATTATAGCTTTTGGTTGTAACGAATATAGAATTCGCGACCAATAGGGTCATAAAGACCTGAGTCGTATCCAGGGAAACCTAAATAATCATTTAGTGGCGGTTCTTCATCTAACAGATTACGAACACCGACATTAACTTTAGCATCCCAATTCAGGTTATAACCAACTTGCAAGTCTAAAATCCACTGAGCAGCAGTCTTAGTTAACAACGTTTCTTTATCACTGTTCAAATAAGTCTCTTCCTGGCTGGCGGTATAACGTGCAAATAACGATGCATCCCATTCACCTTGTGTCCAAGTCGTATTTAAGTTTATACGATATTGTGGAGATCCCAACTCACCCACGACATCCTCCATAGGTGCATCAGGACCAGCCTTCTCTTCCCACGTTAACACATAGTTTGTTTCTGCACCGAAGCGAAACTCACCAATGCCAGTTTCAAGTAGATAATTAGCATTGAAATCGATTCCAGAAGTACTCATTTTTCCTAGGTTCATATTTTTCAATACAATATGATCCACTTTACCTGTATCGGGATTACGAATGAGAATATCCGACACATCTAGGCCTGCTAACTCCATGTCAAACACATCTTGTGAATGCATGGTGGTGATGACGTTATCGATTTCGATGTCATAGTAAGACAATTCAAAATCAAGCGCATCGGTGGCATTCCATACAATACCAACAGATAATGAAGTAGACTCTTCCGCCTCTAGCTGCTCATTACCTTGATATTGCGCTTTATATTGTGCTCGACCACATTCTGCGACCCCATTCTTACAACCAACTTTATCTTCGGCCCATAAGAATGTTTCAGATGCATTAGCATACATATCGTCAAATGTTGGTGCACGGAAACCAGTTCCCCATGATGAACGTACCAGTAGAGAGTCAACGGGACGATAGCTGAAACCCACTTTCGGGTTAAAGGTAGTCCCAAAATCACTGTAATCATCAACACGAGCCGATAGCTCCATGTCTAAATCTTCAATGATAGGTAACAGGGTTTCTGCGGATAAAGAGAAAACTTCACGGCTCTTACCTTGGATAATATCACCACCAGAACTACCAACAATATTACCTAAATTTGATGCGGCATCACTCATCTTGTCATATTCAGTGCGGTTCCATTCAACACCCAGTGCTAACGGTACTGCCCCAGCCGGTAAATCAAACAGATCTAAACTTATGCTCGCATCAACGCCGTAAGTTTGTACACGTCCAGTAAATACCGCAGTGTGACCTGCTTGCTGCATCATCTCTTCATTGCTGCCAACTTCGTAACCAGCTCCGGCAGCAAAATAATCTAAATCACCACTATCAAGCATATCTTGAATGATGGCCGCATTAGCTGTACCAGTTTGTACAGTGCTCACATCAGAGCGGATCCACTGGGCACCAACATCCCAGGTTGCTCCCCCAAAAATATCAGCGTAACCATTCAACGAGGTTAGGAAGTTAATGTCGGTATCTTCAACTTTAGTTACACGCGGCCCAAGTGGAGTGGTACGCATTGATAATGCAATTTCACCGTTGCCTTTAGCATCTGGGTTCACACCAATAAACTCACCATTTTCATACATCAACTGATCGTTAAGGTATTTATTACCGTATTTTTTTACCGTCGCTTCATAGATAGCAGCATTTGCTTCTGTATATTTCAGTGTTGGAGAGTTACTGTTTGGCGCTGCCGCATATTGACCTTCAGTCCACACCTTAGTAAGCATTAAGCGGTTAGACCAACGGATATCATCTGTTAACTCATGATCTACTTTTAAAAAGCTAGATAAACGCTCCTGCGATGCCATAGTGGCTGACTCTGACGCAGCATTGTATTTACACTTACCGCCATCAATAATACTGTTTGGGTTTTCTTCACAACGTTCATCAGCAAAACTAACCGACTCAAAACCAGCAGCGTTACCTTCATCATCGAATAATGGTTTATTATAATCTGTGTAAGAGCCCGAACCAGGCCAACCATAACCACTGTATAAGGTGTCACTGAAATCACGATCAGCATCATATAATGGTGAGCGATTAAAGTACTCAACCGATGCTACTATATTAGTCTTCTCACCCACAACGCCAAATGTCATGCGTATGTTAGTACTCTCTCCACCACCGTGTTGCGTGATGCCTTGCTCTGCATCGATCTCTACACCTTCATATTCATTTTTAGTGATAATGTTAATCACTCCAGCAACAGCATCAGAGCCATATACAGCTGATGCACCATCACGAAGAACTTCAATTCTTTCAACTGCGGCCATAGGGACTACGTTAAGGTTTTGTGTGCCACCACCAAATGCCACTGACGATCCCATACGACGTCCGTCAATTAACACGAGTGTACGTTGAGGACCTAAACCACGCATACTTACAGTTGACTGTGACGATTGACCAGAACCGAAACCTGATGCATCACGGAATGAACCAAAGCTATTCTGTGACATATTACGGACAAAATCTGATACTGTGGCAACACCTGATGCGTCAATCTCAGCTCGGCTTATCACTGTAACAGGTGATGACGTTTCCATGTCTGTTCGTTGAATACGTGACCCCGTAACTTGAATACGTTCAACTTTAGCTTCTTCTTGCGCCGAGACACTCGTTGAAACCATGATCCCAGTACTTGACACAGATGCAATCAGTCCAAGCTTTATCGCTGTCGTTAACTTACTACGTGAATATCGTGCTGTTATAGCCATCTTAAGATGTACTCCCTAACTTATTTATTATTATTACGTCTCTTATGTTTCAAATGAATCACGGACGTTGATTTCGATACTGATGTTTCACCTTAATTCCGTCAATTAGGTATTTCATTAACAATCAACATGAAAAATGCTAATAGCATTAGTAAAGTAATAGATAAGGCGTTAACAAATAGAGTAATAATCTAAGGTGGGAACTCACAAACTTCATTCTCAACTGCATATAACGACAACACTGAAATATCACACCAGAACAAATCAAACAATTCAGCAACACGCAAATTTTCAATTACGTGAGTCAAGTCCCAACAAGATAATAATTCATATAATATTCACTCTAACAAGTGAGGCGAAATAAATTGATTCCTCAAAATTAGATGCGTTTCTTTGACGTTTCCTAACCAATCCCCCGACCCGCAACCACAACGACGACAATTAACAACAATTAAGCACCAAGCAGAATCGAGCTCAAGGTGATACATCTGACAACAATTGATTGCTACCCAGTAAAAACACAGCAAATAAGCAAAGACTGTAAAAAAATGTTACCGTCGCGAGAGTTATTACAGCATAATTAAGTGACAGCTAAAGAAATGCTACTCATCCAAATCTAAACCATTTAGGCTCTAAAAAGGTTCTTGTAAGCAATCAAACATAGTTAACTTGATAGATATATTCAGTCATTCTATGAATACTAGGCTAATAGGATTAGCAAATCATGTCGGAATTTAACCTGAAATAGGATCTATTAATGACGAGTGAAAAGCTATTGTAAGAAAGGAAAGAGCGAGAAACTGCAGTCTTCGCAATATATTTTCATTATCAAAAAAATAGAAGAGCAATGCTGCATCACTCTTCACTAGACTATTTGCACACTATTTGTCAGGTTGGATAATGTCAAAATGTTGATACGCACGTTGCGTCGCAATTCGACCTCTTGGCGTACGTTGAATAAAACCTTGCTGGATCAAAAAAGGTTCCAGTACATCTTCGATGGTTTCACGTTCCTCACCAATAGCAGCCGCGAGATTATCTAGCCCTACCGGGCCCCCCATAAATTTATCAATAATCGCCAGCAGTAACTTTCTGTCCATATAGTCAAAACCTTCGGCATCGACATCGAGCATATCAAGTGCGAGATCAGCGACCTTTTTATTGATAACACCATCATGTTTCACTTCTGCATAATCACGCACACGACGCAGTAACCGATTAGCAATTCTTGGCGTGCCCCTAGAGCGCTTAGCCAATTCGATAGCCCCCTCTTCATCAATAGGCAGTTCTAGAACATTAGCTGAGCGGGTTACAATAGAGCATAGGTCTTTAATATTATAGAACTCTAACCTTAAAGGGATCCCAAACCGGGCTCTTAAAGGTGAGGTCAACGATCCCGCACGTGTCGTGGCGCCTATGAGCGTAAACGGAGGTAAATCCAACTTTATTGAACGTGCAGCAGGACCTTCACCAATCATTATATCTAGTTGGTAGTCTTCCATCGCTGGGTACAAGATCTCTTCAACCACTGAACTTAAACGATGAATTTCGTCAATAAATAGCACATCACCAGGTTCTAGGTTCGTTAACAGAGCCGCTAAGTCCCCAGCTTTTTCAAGCACAGGCCCTGAAGTGGACTTTATATTCACTCCCATTTCATTGGCTACAATCATAGCCAAAGTTGTCTTACCTAAACCTGGAGGGCCATAGATCAGCATATGATCCAGTGCTTCACCACGATTTTGAGCTGCTTGAATAAATATTTTTAACTGTGCACGAGTATCATCTTGTCCCGTGTACTCATCGAGCGTTTTAGGGCGCATAGCCCTGTCAATTTGCTCATCACGCTCTTCAAATCCCTGTGGTGCAGCATGAATTAAACGATCTGCTTCTATCATCTCTTTCTCAATTTAATTTATAACATCGACTTAAGTGACGACTTGATCAATGTTTCAGAGCTCATACCATCTTGATATGCTGCTGATACAGCTTTACTCGCATGAGCAGGCTTATAACCCAAGGAAATTAATGCGGCAACCGCATCCTCTTCCGCACTGTTAATAACCGATGCTGGTGTATAATTAGATTTGAGCATGAACTCACGTTCAGAACCAGCAGAAGCTTCCATTAAGCTTTTCAGCTTATCACGCATCTCAATAAGTAACCTTTCCGCGGTTTTCTTGCCAACGCCAGGTAACTTAACTAATGTCGCGATGTCATCACGCTCAACACAGGCAACAAACTCACCAGCTGTCATACCAGATAATATGGTTAACCCGAGTTTAGGTCCTACTCCATTGGTTTTAACTAATAAACGAAACAGTGCACGTTCCTGTTTCGTGATAAAACCATAGAGTAATTGTGCATCTTCACGCACCACAAAATGGGTATATATTATTGTCTCTTGATGTAAATCAGGAAGCTCATAGAAACTAGTCAAAGGCATATGTACCTCATAGCCTAAACCAGCCACCTCGAGTAGTATTTCCGGGGCCTGCTTTTCAATAAGGATCCCGCGTAAACGACCTATCATTTATAACGTCCATATGTTTGTGCGTTGGCTCTTCCCCCCAGTGCAATTAAGCTCTGGCTGGTATGAAAATGACAAATGGCGACGCCTAGTGCATCGGCAGCATCAGCTTGGGGAGCCGCAGGGAGTTTTAAAATCTGTTGAACCATATGTTGAACTTGCGTTTTTTGCGCTTTACCTGTTCCTACAACCGCACTTTTTATCTGAGTAGCGGAATATTCGGCAACAGGTAAATTAGCATTAGTTGCTGCAACAATGGCTGCGCCACGCGCTTGACCTAGTTTAAGCGCGGAGTCGGCATTCTTTGCCATAAAAACACGCTCAATTGCAAAGAGGTCGGGTTGATATTGACGGATAATTTCAGAAACGCCATCAAAAATTTGTTTTAGTCGATAAGGAAAATCTTCAGAAGAGGTGCGAATACACCCGCTGCCTAAATAGATTTGGCTACGACCATTACATTGAATAACACCATAACCAGTGATCCTTGAGCCAGGATCGATACCAAGAATAATCGCCATACTTTAATCTAACGATTCCATGATCTCATCGGAGATCTCTGCATTATGATACACCTCTTGAACATCATCATGATCTTCAAGATTGTCGATTAATCGCATAAACTTGGGCGCTGTACTGGCGTCAAGCTCTGCTTTGGTAGAAGGGATCATGGTCACTTCGGCGTTAACAGATTCAAAACCTGCAGCATCGAGTGCATCTTTGACCACACCAAAATCCTCAGGAGCGCTAAATACATCAATCGAACCATCGTCATGCATCACCACATCATCGGCACCAGCTTCCAGTGCAACATCCATAATCTCATCTTCATCGATCCCTTCCTCATAAGAGATCACGCCACGCTTATCAAAAAGATAAGCTACCGAACCATCAGTGCCTAAGTTGCCACCAGATTTACTAAATGCATTTCTGACACCAGAAACAGTACGGTTTTTATTGTCAGTCATGGTTTCAACCATCACGGCAGTCCCACCGGGTCCATAGCCTTCATACATAATCGTTTCGAGTACTTGGCCATCGAGTTCACCAGCGCCACGCTTTATCGCACGCTCAACGGTATCACGTGTCATATTATTCGATAGGGCTTTATCGATTGCGGCACGAAGACGTGGGTTAGCATCGGGATCTGATCCCCCTTCACGGGCGGCAACGGTCAGTTCACGGATAAATTTAGTAAAAAGTTTGCCACGCTTTGCATCTTGCGCTGCTTTACGGTGTTTGATGTTGGCCCATTTACTATGACCTGCCATATATCACTCTCCTTATGTCGAGACAGTAAAAAACGCTTTAAAAAGCCGAGATAAACTCGGCTATTTAAATGATTAAGCTTGCTCTTCTTTGTTATCTTGGGTTTCGATAACCTCGATACCTAGTTCAATTAATTGAGCCGGATTCGCATAACCTGGTGCATTGGTTAACGGACACGCTGCAGTCGTGGTCTTAGGGAAAGCCATCACATCACGAATAGAACTCGCACCAGTCATTAGCATAACAATGCGATCTAAACCAAATGCGAGTCCTGCATGTGGGGGAGTTCCATAACGTAATGCTTCAAGTAGGAATCCAAACTTCTCATTGGCTTCCTCTGCTTCAATACCTAAAATTCGGAAAACGGCTGATTGCATCTCACTATTGTGAATACGCACAGAACCGCCACCTAATTCACAACCGTTCAATACCATGTCGTACGCGTCTGAAATAGCGGCTGTTGGATCAGCTTCTAACTGCTCAGGCGTGATCCCCATAGGCGCTGTGAATGGGTGGTGCATCGCATGTAAACCACCATCAGATGTTGGTTCAAACATCGGGAAGTCAACAACCCATAATGGCTTCCACTGACCTTCAAGCAAGTCAAAATCTTCACCTGCTTTAAGGCGCAATGCGCCCATCGCTTCAGAAACGATATTGGCTTTATCTGCGCCAAACAGGATCAGATCGCCTGTTTTAGCGTTAGTGCGCTCAAGTAAGCCTTTAACCACGTCTTCACTAAGGAACTTAAGTACTGGTGACTGAATCCCTTCAAGACCTTTATCAAGATCGTTCACTTTCATCCAGGCTAAACCTTTAGCACCGTAGATAGTGGCATATTTAGCGTAATCATCTAGCTGTTTACGGGATAATTTAGCACCGCCGGGAATACAAAGAACGGCAACGCGTCCCTCAGGATCATTTGCAGGGCCATTGAAAACGGCAAACTCAACCTCTTTAACAAGATCAGCAACATCAATTAATTCAAGAGGATTACGCAGATCCGGTTTATCTGAGCCATAACGACGCATCGCTTCAGCAAATGTCATCTTAGGGAATTCGCCCAAATCGACATTTAATAGGTCGTTAAATAGACCACGAACCATCTCTTCAGTTTTCGCCATCACTTGGGCTGATGTCATAAACGACGTTTCTATGTCTATCTGTGTGAATTCAGGCTGGCGATCAGCACGTAAATCTTCATCACGGAAACATTTCACAATTTGATAATAACGGTCAAAACCTGACATCATCAACAATTGTTTAAATAGCTGCGGTGACTGTGGTAGTGCGAAGAACTGACCTTTATAAGTGCGGCTTGGCACTAAATAATCACGTGCACCTTCCGGTGTTGCTTTGGTTAAAATGGGTGTTTCTATGTCTAAGAAGCCACTGTCATCAAGGAAGCGACGGACAGCACTGGTGACTTTCGAACGGAAAACGATACGATCAGCCATCTCTGGACGACGAAGATCCAAATAACGGTATTTTAATCTTTGTTCTTCAGTGTTGTGCTGATTTTTGTCCATGTTAATCGGCAAGGGTGCTGAACTATTTAAGATTGTTAGGCCTTTACCTAAGATCTCAATCTCACCGGTGCGCATATCTTGATTAATTTGGTTATCAGGGCGTGCACGAACTAAGCCCGACACTTGAACACAAAACTCACTGCGCAGTGTACTCGCAACATCGAACACTTCAGGTAAATCAGGATCATAAACAACCTGAACTATGCCTTCCCTATCACGTAGATCTAGAAAAACAACACCGCCTAAGTCACGACTACGGTTTACCCAACCGACTAAGGTTACTTCTTGTCCAACGTGAGACTTATTAACGTCTCCACAATATTGACTGCGCATCCAACTCTTTTCCTTTATCCGCAAACCTATGGTTGAAGAATATTCTAAACAACACAAAAGCGGCATTATAGTTAAATATTGCCGATTAAAAAACAACTTCACAGTTAGACGGTGAAGTATCACTCAATTCGTAAACTAAATACGCATAAAACATGCTGTCATAGCTATATTATCATGATGATTTATAACAATTCCCACCACTTTTTCTTGCCCTAAACATTAATTCACCAGCCGTCTTCAATAATGTTGCCGCCGTATCGCCATCGACAGGAAACATAGCGATACCGATACTGGTGGTAATATTGACTTTAGTTTGTGCTATCTCAAACTCTTCCGATAAACGACTCACAATCGCTTCAGCGACCTGACACACAATATCCAACTCTTTAGTACGATTCAAGATAACCACAAATTCATCATTAGAAAATCGCGCTAGAGTATCCGAACGTCTTACACAATGCCTCAACACTTGAACTAACTTTTTAATCAGTAAATCTCCCTCTTTGTGACCTAAATCGGTATTAATAGACTTTACTCCACCTAGATCAACAAAGAGTACCGCAAACGTAGCGAGTTCACGGCCATGGAGTAAAATAGACTGCTCTAGTCTGTCTTCCAATAATGAGCGGTTTGGTAATAACGTTAAAGTATCATAATTAGTAAGATGCAGGAGTTTACTTTGCAACTGTTTTCGCTGGCTTCTCTCTTGAAATAGTCGAAATCCCATTAAAATAAAGAGCGATAAAAATATTCCTAAGAACAACAACAGTGCCACCCACCCCAAATACCCTCCCTTAGAGGAGGACTCTACAGCGCTGGGAGTTATCCAATTACGGTAGATATCTCGACTATCTGCTTGGGTTAGATTGTTCAAAACTTGATTGATTAAGGGGGCTAGTTTGGCTTTATCTGGGTGAATGCCAAAATGACTGTGCTGTTCAGAAAAATCTGCTAATACAGACATTTTTAATTGATTAACCTGACTCTGTTTTAACGCCGCTGCCATGTTAATTACCTTTTCAATGAAGGCATCGGCCAGACCATCAGAAACGGCTTTTAAACCTGCTTGTGTGTCAGCAACTAACACCAACTCAACCCCATACCCAGGCACCATCAGTTCACTAATGAGCTGATAACCTTCAACGATGGCGACTCTTTGTCCTGACAATTGTTGCACATTAAAGATAGACTCTCTGTCTATAGGCGTTGCCAATGCCCAAGGTGAAGGCCAATAGGGATCACTAAAATGCAATTGTTTAGCACGTTCGACTGTTTTTGCCACGCTACCCGCGAGATCCACCTTCCCTTCAATAAGATCAGATATGAGTTCTTGCCACTCTTGATATTCAATCGTCTCAACTTTAAGACCCAGTTTATCTTGAAAAAGACGCACAAGCTCACTGTTTACACCGGCAAACATCCCCCTATTATCGGTATACTCCATTGGCTTCCAGTTATTTAGATAACCCACTTTTAACGGCGGTAAACGGTTGAGAAAAGCTTGTTCCTGTTCAGAGATATTAAGTGCTTTTAAATCATTGGAAAAAATGCGATTGTTACTATCTAACATCCATTTCTGTTCTATTTCGGCAAGCTCATCGCGATTGATAAGCGCAAATCCTTGTTTTATTAATGTCGAAAGTTTGGCATTGCCCCCTGCTGATAATACATAGATATCCGTATCAAATTCTAACTCCATAAACTGATAGAAATCTGACGCTACACCTTTTTGTACCAAATAATGTTGTGTCCATGCAGAAGAGGCGACAAAACTTGAGATATCTCCAGCTATGACGGCTTCAATCATGGCATCGACCGAGTTATAGAGCTTTAAATTAACATCAGGTAAAAAGTGCGTTAATTTATCCAGATAAGGCGCTGTAGGCACTGCTCCAATCCGGGTATGAGTCAGATCAGAGAGTGATTCAATCGGTTGTGCGAAACTAAATAAGCGACTTTTAACCTGATAGAGCAACTGCTCCCTTTGTAAACCCGTCTTAAGGCTCTCACTCTCCGGATACCCTATATGTACATCCGCTTGCTCATTGCGAACAAGATCCAGACTAGTATCCATGTTCCCTGTGGAGAATGAGATAGAGATCCCTGTTTTCTCTGACCATAAATTCCATATATCTACATATAAACCATGGAGGTGTCCATCGACACCTAGACTGACAAAAGGCTCTATCTCTACTGTTACCGATATCTGAAGCCTTCCTTGAAGCTCCCCCTTATCATTAGTTAATTGATACGGATAGTTTTCAACTTCCATTTCAATCACAAAAGGGGCTTCTTCAATGGCAAGTAACGAGGATGAGAAACAAATAAAGAAAAAAATGCTTAAAGATTGATTAAATAATTTCAAATTCAATTCCCAAAAAGTCACTAAAATGTATACGCAATGTTACTTTTAAGCCATTAGACAAAATTTTATCATAAATATCCAGTCCTAGACTTGCTGCAAACAGTCATGATTCGTTAGAATGACATGTTGAATTTATACATTAAAAACCAATGAACACTTCTCAAGATACTATCTACGCTCAAGCATGTGAAAACATTAGCGACTTTCAGTTCGATGAAAAAGTTGCAGTCGTGTTTAATGACATGATCACACGTTCTGTTCCTGGTTATGGACAGATCATAAAAACGCTCGGCGATCTTGCCCATAAATACGTCACTCAAGACAGCCATATTTATGATCTAGGTTGCTCCCTTGGCGCCGCAACGTTAAGTATTCGTCGCAGTATTGGCTCACGAAATTGCACCATCATTGCCGTAGACAATAGTCCATCGATGATTGAACGTTGCCAAGAAAAATTAGGGGCTTTTGTCAGTGATACTCCTGTGGATCTTGTTTGTGGTGATATACGCGACATTAAAATTGAAAATGCCTCCATGGTCGTGCTTAATTTTACGATGCAGTTTTTGGCCCCAAAAGACCGAGAGTTACTGCTAAGCAATATCTATAAAGGTCTTAAACCTGGTGGCATTTTAGTGCTATCAGAAAAATTGAATTTTGAAGACGACTCAGTTCAAAGTTTGCTTGATGATCTTCATCTCGACTTTAAAAGAGCTAATGGTTACAGTGAATTAGAAATAAGCCAAAAACGAAGTTCACTAGAACATGTAATGAAACCCGATACCTTAAACCAACATGAAATAAGGTTAAAAGAACAAGGTTTTAAACATTTTAACGTATGGTTTCAATGTTTCAACTTTGCCTCTATGGTAGTGATTAAGTGATATTTTTCATTCGATTAGTTGAAATAGACACCTTCATAGGCTTGCTTCGAAGCTATAATTCATTTCTTACACCATCTAAGGCGGCACTCAAGTGATCAGTTTTAGTTCATTCTACAAAAAAATTGCAGACTCAAGCCTTCAACATTGGTTGGAAACATTACCGGCTATTTTAGGTCAGTGGCAACGTGAACATAAACACGGCACCTTACCTAAATGGGAAAAAGTACTTAACAAATTACACTATCCAACACCTGACACCTTAGATCTTAAGCATTCTGTCACCATAGGAAGTGGCAACCAATTGTCATCTGGTGAACAACAAAAATTGGAAAACTTGCTGCGAATTTTTACTCCTTGGCGAAAAGGTCCCTTCTCAGTTCATGGAATCAACATCGATACTGAATGGCGTTCTGACTGGAAATGGGAACGTATCCGACCTCACTTGTCACCATTGAATAATCGCACAGTCTTAGATGTAGGTTGTGGCAGTGGTTATCACATGTGGCGCATGTTAGGTGAAGGTGCTAACCATGTTGTTGGTATCGATCCTTCAACGCTTTTCCTCTGCCAATTTGAAGCGATTAAACGTTTAGCGGGGGAAGACCTGCCTGTGCATCTATTACCTTTAGGCATTGAAAAATTGCCGCCACTTGATGCGTTCGACACTGTGTTTTCCATGGGTGTGCTATACCACAGACAATCACCCATTGATCATTTGTTGCAACTTAGGGAGCAATTGAGAACAGGTGGTGAATTAGTATTAGAAACATTGGTTATTGATGGTGATGAAAATACAGTTTTAATGCCAGAAGATAGATATGGCAAGATGAATAATGTATGGTTTCTTCCCTCTGTTGCGACATTAGCACTTTGGCTAAAAAAGGCTGGTTTTGTTGATATTAGGTGTGTCGATATTGATATTACATCACTGGCAGAACAAAGAAGAACTGATTGGATGCCAAATGAATCACTCGTCGACTACTTAGATCCAGCCAATATTGATCTAACCGTGGAGGGTTACCCTGCACCTAAACGTGCAACGTTTATTGCGACGAAAAACCAACCCAATAAAGATCTGATGTGATGATCAACTTGCGCTAACAATCTCCACAAAACTGGAAATAGCTAGCCTTAGTAGAGATGACCTCAAACTTTGAAAAACAAATACATTAGTAAATGGGAAGCACTATGTTTAAACAGATAATCTGTATTGCGATAGCGGCTGGCTTAGCTGGCTGTGCAATGACATCTCAAGAAAACGTAAACTTACCGAAAGCGGTCGACGTCTCGGTTCTAGACTCCAGTCTAGCGCGACAGCAAGCAGATTTGATTAAGATCATGGACGAAAATAAAAAAACTCAATCACTTGCAATATCAGAGTTGTCGTCACACATAGACTCTTTAACCCAAAAGATTTCAACATTAGAACAAGCACCGAAAGAGAAAATCATTTCAATTGCAGAAGATTGCCCTCCTTCACCTCTTGCAGGAAAGTTCATTCTTGGAGCGGTTGAAAATGTCTATGTTGAAGAGCTCAATGCCAGTTTCAATACGCGTATTGATACTGGTGCAGAATCATCATCATTAGATGCCCATAATATTATTTTGTTTGAACGTGATGGCAAGCAATGGGTGAGATTCGATGTGTTTACTTTAGGCAATAAAGCCCCAGCGCAAACTTTCGAATCTAAAGTGGAGCGTTTCGTACGAATTAAACAAGAATCAGATGAAAAAAGCGACCGTAGACCCGTTATCCAAGCACACTTGAAAATAGGTCAATACTCAGCGGAAACGGATCTCAACTTGGTCGATCGCAGTCACTTAGACTTCCCTCTTTTACTCGGCCGAAAGTTTATGTTAGACATTGCAGTGGTAGACGTTGGACAAACGTATATCCATGGCAAACAGAAGCTTTCCCGTGATACTGAAAAATAGGAATTTTTAAATGCACTCTAAAAAACCATTTTACATACTGGTTGCTCTGTTATTTATAGCTGGTATCGCCACAAGTGTCTTTCGCGGCGTCGAACACAAGGTTCCTTTTTTGCCCGGTAAGCAAGTTCAAAGTTGGGCTGTCGACGCAAAAGTCAGTTTTCAAGGAACTGGAGGCCCAGCAGAGGTCTCATTCTCATTGCCTAATGATCCCGCTTTTGAGGTCTTAGTCGAAAATGCCTCATCACCAGGTTATGGATTAACAATCAGCCAAGATAAACAGGGTCGTCGTGCCTTATGGTCTGTGCGATCTGCTAAAGGACTCCAAAACCTCTACTATAAAGTAACGTTAATCCCAACGGGAACGACAGAGGTCATTGCATCAGGAGTACCTGCAACCCCGCAAATCTATATTTGGCCCGCAACCGAAAAAGAGGCCGCGGAGCAGATTATTGACAAAGTTTGGGCTAAAAGTGCCACCAATATTACGTTTGCTCAGCAGCTCAATAAAGCATTAAACGCCTCCGATAGAAGTCAGAATGTCGAACTATTGCTTAGCAACAATACTCCGATTCAACTTTTCCTGCACATGTTGCATAATAAAGGCGTTCCAGCAAAAGAAGTTAGCGGTTTATTTCTTGAAGATCAGCGTCGTAGACAACAATTAACCAGTTTTGTTGAAGTATATAACGACGGTAAATGGGTGTTATTTAACCCCGCTGATGGAACTCAAGGACGTAGTGATGACGTATTGCTTTGGGATCGTTCAGGTACATCAACGCTAGATGTCACGGGTGGCGTTAACTCTCAAGTTAACTTTTCAATGTTACAAGACACCCGTTCAGCACTCGCGACCTCTTTGGATCTAATGAGAAATCAAGGCGCCTTGGACTTCTCGTTATACCAACTACCATTGGAAGAACAGAGTCTATTTAAAGGAATTCTGTTAATTCCTGTTGGCGTATTGATGGTTGTTTTCCTTCGCGTAATTGTAGGACTTAAAACCTCTGGTACTTTTATGCCGGTGCTAATTGCACTAGCCTTTATTCAGACTACTCTGCTTACGGGTTTAATTGGGTTTATTCTCATCGTCGCTTGTGGCTTGATGATCCGCTCCTATCTATCACAATTGAACTTACTCTTGATCTCACGAATATCGGCGGTGATCATCGTCGTAATAGGCATCATTGGAGTATTCACTCTTCTCTCCTATAAATTTGGACTAAGTGAAGGATTAACCATCACCTTCTTCCCTATGATTATTTTGGCATGGACCATTGAAAGAATGTCTATTTTATGGGAAGAGGAAGGCCCTAAAGAGGTCGTAATACAAGGTGGAGGCAGTCTGTTTGTTGCGACATTAGCTTACTTAGCCATGAGCGCAAGTTGGGCTCAGCACTGGGTATTTAACTTCCTAGGTATTCATCTAGTGATACTGGCTCTAGTATTATTAATGGGACAATACACAGGTTACCGTTTGTTTGAACTAAGACGCTTTAAGCCTTTGGCTGGAGAATAGTCATGAGATTTGAATTCGCTTGGCCTTCAGCACTGCATAAGAGTGGTGTGCTGGGGATGAATAAGCGCAATATTGACTATATTGGCCGTTATAATCCTCGCAAATTTTATAAGCGCGTGGATGATAAACTCACCACAAAACAACTTGCTCTTGCCAACAATATCGCAGTACCGTCTTTAATTGGCGTGGTTCGCGAACAGCATGAGATTGAAACAATTCCTGCCATGGTTAATGATAAAGATGGCTTCGTCATAAAACCCTCTAAAGGATCGGGCGGTAAAGGGATTTTAGTGATCACTAAGGTCGAAGCCGGACGTTACTACAAACCCAATGGGCAAGAGGTTAACCACAGTGAAATCTATCGTCATGTCTCAAACGTATTAAGTGGGCTCTTCTCATTAGGTGGCGCACCTGATGTTGCCATCGTAGAAGGACTTATTCAGTTTGACCCTGTATTTGATGGTTACTCTTATGAGGGAGTACCTGACATAAGATTAATCGTCTACAAGGGCTTTCCAGTCATGGGAATGTTGCGGCTATCAACAGCAGCTTCAGACGGCAAAGCTAACTTACACCAAGGCGCGGTAGGGGTTGGCGTAGACATTGGTACAGGTAAAGGCTTACATGCGGTACAGTTTGATAGGCCCATTGAGTTGCACCCTGATACCAATAAGAAACTCATCGATATTCAAGTACCACAATGGGATTTTCTACTTAATACCGCATCTAAAGCCTATGAGATGACTGAGATGGGTTATCTCGGCACAGATATGGTGCTAGATAAAATCAAAGGCCCTTTGTTACTCGAGCTCAATGCAAGACCGGGCTTAGCCATTCAAATAGCCAATGGCCGTGGTATTTTACCCTATTTAAATCATGTCGATTCATTAGGCAATCACAATATGACCGTGGGTGAACGTGTTGAATATGCTAAAAAGCATTTTAGCTATAGCGCTAAGCTCTAGTCTTCTTATTAGCATCAGTACGGCGGCTCAGGCCGCCGCTTCCCCTATTCCTATACTCATAGATCAATGCTTAAAATTGGCCTCACCCGCCACTCAATGGAGCTTAGGTTATGACGAAATTAATAATCGATCTAACACATTAATTAAGACCTACCAAACAGAAGAAGCGTTACTCGGCTTATTTAATATTAAAGATCGCTTACAATACTATAGAAGTTTCCCTGTAGCCCCACTACACAGAGAAGGCATACTGCAATGCCAGCTCCACCTCTCTGATATGATGAATGAAACCCTCAATTCCTCGATGATTCAGAAATTGGTACTCGCGCTTAAACAAAGCGAAAAAGCAGAGTTACAACAGTTAAGCATAAGAATAAGCACATTAATAAAAGATAAAACAAACCAAAAGGTAAAATCACAACTCTATACCGCGCAAGCAAATATCAAACAGGGATTGAGAAGCCAAAATTTAACCCTTAAATTTGACGGTACTGATTGCGTTTTACCTAACAAAATAAATCAAGAAAGCAATAGAAATACTAATTTTCACCTATCTATTGCCTCTTATTTAATAAGACAAGAAAATACTCATTGCCAACAGTTAGTTTGGCAAGCATATCAGGGACGGGCTAAAGAAAAAAATGCCCAAGCTCTCATGCTAATAGCCCAGATCAAGCAAGAGAATGCGCTTCAGGCGGGCTTTGCAGATCACAGTGATTTTACATTATCGAACCAATTTCTTTCCTCTGCGAAATTAGTCGCATTATTTCTGAACGCAGCAACAAAAGCGATAAATACGCCACCTTGGGAAGTAGGAAGAGAACTCGCAGATTCCATTAAAAGCCCTGTGGTACAAACTACATCTAGCGTTTTTATTCAGCGTATCTACACCAGAGCTAATGAGTTGGGTTTCACATTTGAAACCGTCACCGAGCATACCCATAGAGTCTGGTATAACGGTAGGCTTCTAGGTGATCTGTATTTCAATACAGGGAAACGTACTCGAGCCCAAAGATTAAGAGCGCCAGTACAAGGAGTTCAGTTTGGACAAGTTCAGATAAACACTAAAGCTATGCTAGCTAGTTACTGGGATAAACATGCTTTAGTAACGGCGATGTCGATTGCTTTATCACAACTATCTGCCACTAGTCATTACTATTTAATCAATACCTTAGGTGAAACGTCAGACACCTCACGTTTGGGGCAATACTGGTTGGAACTTTTTCTATCGGACAGTGTATTAGAACCTAAATTAGTGGGAAGTAGAGAAGATAAAATTGCCAAGTACTCAACCCAACTGAAAGTGTTCCGCGCTAAAGTTGCACTGGACTTCTATCGTAATGACCAATCTAAAATGTATGATGATCTCACGTTAGAATTCAGTAAATCCTTCGGACAATCATGGAACCAGCCCGAAAATCACGCTTACAGCTTTCTCGCGATTACAGATCTTGGGCCACTTTATTACCAAGAGATTTGGCAAGAAGCACTGGCTCACTTTATTTATCAAAGTACGCGTGGTTGCCTATATCAGCAAAGAGTATTTGAACTTTTGTTGATTAATGAAGATTCACTTAGCCTTAAAAACAAATTAACCACCCTATTGAACCAGTCCATCGACCCTGTTTCACTTATTAAAAGGATACAAGATGCATCCAATGTTGAAGACAAGCTTAGTCTCTCTTGCACTCTTTAGTTTTACCTCGCATGCAACGACAGCTGCTGAAAATGACGATGTAAGCTTTGCCCCACTGACTCATCAACAGGTCTATGATGGGATAAAAAGCAATTTAGAAGATCATCTATTTCAATTGCCCCCAAGAGTTCAAGGGCATTATGGTATTAGACAATATAGGATGACAGGAGATGATAAATACGCTAATGCGGCATTAGTCGATCTCTATGCAGTCACTGATTCTCAAGCCTTTTATGCATGTCAGCTCGATATACCGGGTTTTATTGACTCCGAAGCAAAAAAAGCGATTTCGATACTCGGTAAAGGCCCGAGAGCCAATGCCCGTAAAAAGGCCCTAAAACCGTTTCCTGAGTTTCTATTCTACACCGATGTCTTACTTCGTTTCTCCAGCCGTATCAATGAATTTAGCTTAACGGGCCCCTGTAATGACAAACTTATCAGTACGTTAAAACAGGCTAATTTAGAAGCGGGATTAACAGATAAGGCGATGATAAAATCATGGGCAGCCCAACTCATTAACTATGTCTACTGGGCCAAGCAACTTGGCGTTGGTGATTATTTAGCATCATACAAACAATCGTTTATCGAAGTATACCCAAACGATAAAGACAGTAAACTCACTAAAAAGCAGTTTAGAAATAAGCTCTATGGCATGACACATTTTATCTTTGCTGCCAGTGAATATTATCAACATGAAGTGGACGCGAAAGAGTTTGCTTGGATATTAACCTATTTCGAAAACAACATAGATCGCATATTAAAAGAGGCCACCGATGATATTATTGCTGAAGTAGGAATAAGCTTTCATCTAGCTGGCAAGTCAGACAATAAAATAGTGGCGCTCACACAGGCTCATATTGTAGACGCCTACGATCCTCAAGAGCAGTTTATTCTCTCTCCAATGGGTAATCCTGATATGGCGATGGGCGAGCATAGAAATGTATTGGCTATGATGCTACTTGACTGGCCAAAACAGTTACATCAAGGTCCTTACTTCCATAAAATTAACGCTACAAAGAAATACTTACCTAAGTTGATTGATATCAAAACTCTTGATATCAAAAGCTAATTCAATCTGGTTAGTCTGAATCTCTTTGGACTAATCAATTCCTTTCTAATTCATCAATTTCAATGCAACTTGGAAATGCTGGATTCAGTGGTAAGGTTTTCTTATTATAGGAGGGTTAAACTGAGAAGCTAAACGAGCTTGTCGCTTTAGAAGCAGGTAGATATCTATCTGATACAATGTCATTTAAATAGCTTGTGGAGGCTAATTCCAGAGTGCGAGCCTGTGATGCCAACTGACTGTTAATTTTATCAATAGTGTCAGCTACAGGGTTCTCTTCTTCTGTTTTCGATACGGTGATATCCCCATCCTCACTCACCTCAGTCCCTATACTTGTGTTAATAGGTTCAAAAATAGGAATACCTTCAATAGCCGACTCAGCACCAAGTAAAGGTGCCATCTCTTCCACTGATGGTGCATTTTGCAGTCTTTGATCTGCTAAGTCAGCCTTAGCCATATTGAGTATTCGAATCGCTTCAGCGGCCACCCGAATATCCGCCATTGATGGATCCGATGGTGCCATCGCCGCCGCATAAACTTGTCTCATTTTATTGACTGTTGCTAATGGGTTCCCCGATACCGCAGAGATATCGATTGACACCTCACCGTCAACGGCATATCGGCGTCCATCGCTTCCTTGCTCGTAACTCAGTTGAGGACTCTGCGCAAAGCTACCTCCAACGTTTGCGTGAGCCTGTTCATGAGATCGCACTTCAGCATCTCTTTTGGCAAGCTGTTCAAGCACTTGCTGTTCAACAGCGATCGCTTTCGCTTTATCTGCACTATCAGCTTTATCACTTGTTGAGTCACTGTTGTCAGATCTACCCGAATAGGAAGTAAAAATAGGATTAGTGTCACCAACGACTTTATCGCCCTCGTCTGATGAAGGAGGATTTTGCTCTGTTACTGCTGATGAATGTTCAATAGCAGAAAAATTAGGCTGAACATCATGGGGAACAACGCTAGCATTATCGAAGGGGTTCGCGTTAGCTTGATTCAATGAACCAACTAAGGCTTCATTTGCGGCAACTGTCGTTTCACTGTCAGGCTGCATGACTCGATTAGTTGAATTAACTAAACCGGTAATAGAAAGTGCACCTTGAGTTAAGCTAAAATTTACATTAGGCGTAACTGATGCTTCTACAGCCGAAAACTCCGAGCCTACATCAGGTGTTAAGTGAGTTTGAACGCTCGGTATATTTACCGCATCAACATGAAGAGATACTGATTTTGTTTGCACCAGTGCGGGTGTCGATGACACTGAAACGACTGGTGAAGTAGAAGGTGATAGAATTGAAGACGTTCGATTTGTGGGTGAAAGGCGCTCCCTTCCCCCCGCTAGGCCTGTCGACAAATTAGCGCCTAACATTGAGACTAGACCTCAATGTTGATAATAGTACCTACAGTCTCTGATGAGGTTTCTAACACTTCTGCAGACGCTTCGCCTTGATTCTGTGCTTCAACTGCTGAAATTAACGCTTCTGTTTTATCAACATTCTCAATCGGTCTTGCTTCACCAGACTCAGCACTTTGACTAGATTGGCTTGGCGCTGGAGTGGGAGAGGCTACATCAACAGTGGCTTGTGTTAAGCCAGACTGGGCACTCTGCAAACCGGCTTGTCCGGATGAATAACTGGGTGGTATTTGCATAACATTGGCTCCAAATAAGCTTCAAATAAAAACTAAATATCAGCGCTAACAGTAAGCTTGGAAACACTGCGGTTTCAAGGTTAATTATTGACCACTTTAGCTCAAAAGTACAGCTTACGGCAGTGTTTTATCTTCATTCAGATCTATATTCACGCACCGTATAAGCGTTAAACTCTCAGAATTACACCCAAGCTGATTCCCAATCTTTCCAAACGGGATTAAAACCTCTCACTTTCATCGCAGCGCATACCTCATTAGGCGCTCGTTCATCACTAATCTCAAACTGATCTAATTGAGTATCGGGTTCCAAATAACCACCAGGTTGGGTTGAACTTCCTGCGCTCACCTGAGTCACCCCAAGTCCAAACAAGTTATCGCGCAATTCAGCGGATTCGCGGGTCGACAGACTAATTTCAAGCTGATGATTAAACAGACGAAAAGCGCAGATGAGTTGCACTAAGCCTTTATCAGTTAACTCAACTTTGGGGACTATGCCACCGGTACATGGTCGCAATCTGGGCAGAGAGACACTGTAACGCGTTCGCCAAAACTGTGATTCTAAGTATGCGAGATGATGACCCAGCAGCAAAGCATCTAAACGCCAATCATCTAAGCCAAGCAGGACTCCCAACCCAATTTTATCAACCCCAGCCCTTGCAACTCGCTCCGGAGTTTCGAGTCTATATTCAAAGTCTTTTTTATTGCCCCGAGTGTGGTGTTTAGCATAAGTTTGTGGGTTATAAGTCTCTTGATAGATCATTACAGCATCAAGCCCAAGTTTTACTAGTTGCGAATATTCTGTCTCTTTAAGCGGCTGAACCTCCATCGCCACATAACTAAAGCTGGCTTTAACACTGGGCAAAACTGAGCTGAAATAATCGATGCCGACTTTGGTTTCGTGTTCACCAGAGACCAATAAAATGGAGTCATAGTTCATCGACTTAATCACCGCCACCTCAGCGTTTATCTCATCCAAACTTAGGGTTTTTCGCTTAATACGATTACTCATGCTAAATCCACAGTAATCGCATTCATTAGCACATAGGTTCGATAGATACAGTGGCAGATACATGCCTATATTGGCCCCGAATCGTTGTCGAGTGAGTAAAGCCGAGGATTGAGCCATCTGCTCAAGGTAGGGCTCAGCCGCCGGAGACAAAAGAGCCAATAAACTATCTAGAGAACCTTGAGGGTTCAGCAATGCCTTTTCTACATCTTTATGTGTGCATGAATAAAGCGTTAAGCTCAACTTTTCCCGAGAGAGTTCTTGTAAGTATGAGAGAAAACTCATTTTCTCCCCTCCACTTCGTCCAAATAACACCGGCTTACACTAATCATTTAAAAATCCCGTCAATGGGCTGGTATTACTCGCTTGCTGACTCATTTGGCCCAAACCAGCAAGGTAAGCATCCCTACCGGTTTGTACAGCTTGAGCGAAGCATCGTCCCATGGCGATAGGGTGTAAACTACTTGCGATCGCCGTGTTAACTAACACAGCATCAGCACCAAGCTCCATGGCCCTTAACGCTTGCGATGGGGCCCCAATGCCCGCATCAACGATCACAGGAATATTAGCCTGTTCGATAATGATCTTTAAAAATGGCTCTGTGATCAGTCCCTGATTGGAGCCTATCGGGCTGCCTAAAGGCATCACAGCCGCACAACCAACCTCTTCTAATCGGCGGCAAAGCACCGGATCTGCATGGATATAAGGCAATACGATGTAGCCTTTTTCACAAAGGATTCTAGCCGCTTCTAACGTCTCTATCGGATCGGGCATCAGATACTTGGGATCTGGGTGTATCTCCAATTTTATCCAAGAGGTGTTTAACACTTCTCGAGCGAGTTCAGCCACAAAGATGGCCTCTTTTGCATTTCTTGCCCCAGCAGTGTTAGGTAACAGCTTGATACCACTTTGTAACAGAGGCGATAAAATATCATCGAGGCCGGTTTTAAGGTCTAGACGTTTCATCGCCATGGTGACTAGTTCTGACTCTGTGGCTTTGATAGCCGCTAACATAGTGTAAGAGGATGAGAACTTACCTGTGCCAGTAAATAATCTTGATTGGAACTCATGATCCGCAATTTTTAGCATACTAGCCTCCCGCTACCACTGAAAAGATCTCAATTTGATCTGCAACTTCACAAACCTTTTCTTGCCAATGACTTCTAGGGATTATCTCGCCATTACACACCACGGCCACTGATTTAGGCTCAAGCTGCTGTCGGGTAATCAATCCCGCTAAACTCATTCCCTTAGGGATAACGAGTACCTCATCATTTATCACAAGTTCTATCATAAACTCGCCATTTTCCATCACCTCATCTCCCCTGTTAATACTCTGCATGACACGCCTCTTTTTGAGTATCTAAAAGCAACGGCTTAATAACACTTACACACACAGGGCACTTAGGATTTCTACTCAAGCTTGCTTCGCGCCACTTAAATTTCAATCCATCAAATCTGAGCAACTTGCCGAACATTTTCCCGATACCAAGTAAAAGGTTAATCGCCATTAAGCTTTGCATTGACGCCAAAGTCCCAACCATAGGCCCTAACACACCGGCAGTGCTGCAACTTGTGGTCACGAGAGAGTCTTGTGGAAATAAACAGGTATAACAACCAGCATTGGGCGCTTGCTTCAGATCAACTGTAAACAGGTATCCCGAAAAGTGCGCCACCGATGCGGTCACCAATGGGATATGTAAACTGACACATGTTTGATTAACACGGTGACGAGTCTCTAAGTTATCACTGCAATCGAGCACAATATCAGCCCACTCAACGGTGCTGCTGGCATTATCGAGTGATAGCCGCTTTGTGATACCATTGATCTCACAATTAGGATAACGCTGTATCAACTTGTCACGGGCACGCGTAGATTTATACTCACCTATATCCTTATCATCAAATAACAGTTGTCTGGGTAGATTAGAACTTTCAACACGATCATCATCAACTAAGGTTAAATGCCCAACTCCAGCTGCTGCCAAGTATTGTGCAGCTAACTGCCCTAAGCCGCCAACACCAACAATCAACACCTTGGCATTCTTTAGTGTTGATTGGCCAAGTTCACCGACCTCAGGCAGTAAGATCTGTCTTGAGTAGCGCATAAACTCATCATCACTGAGTGGCATCACATGCCTCCCATAACTCAGAGAGTACTTGGTAAGCTTTAGCTGGATCTTCAGCTTGAGTCACCGCTCTCACGACTGCAACGTCATGAACTTGAGTTTGCTTCACCTCTGCAAGCTTAGAGGCATCGATTCCGCCAATGGCCACTAAAGGATAATGTTCACCCAACAATGCAACATAATGCTTCAGCTTATCTAAACCTTGCGGCGCAGAGGGCATCTCTTTAGTCGTTGTGGGAAAAATATGTCCTAAAGCGATATAAGAAGGTGTAATTTGATTAGCCAGTAACAACTCAAAATAACTGTGGCTCGACACGCCCAAAGCCATACCAGCTTTGGCTATTTTAACAAGATCAGCCGAGTACAAATCCTCTTGCCCTAGGTGTGTGCCATAAGCACCATGTTTAAGCGCAAACTCCCAATGATCGTTGATAAACAATTTGGCTTTATAATCACGACCCAGCTGAACAGCCAAATTTATCTGATGATCTATATATTGTGCTGAGCCCTCCTTAATCCGCAGTTGAATCGTCTTAGCCCCTGCGCCAAGTAAACGGTGCAATAAAGCGACGGTGTCCACCACCGGATACAGACCCAAACGTTCATCTATGGAAAGAAACTCAACGCCATCTGGTAATGAGGGACCTGAATCCAATGTGGTGATCTTGGGATAAATGCTCAAATCCGATGGCCATCCCGTTCGTGCTAGCGGGCCAGCGCCCTTGCCAACCTGATAGCTCACGGTGATTCCCGCAGTCACATAAGCTTTAGCCACAACTACCGCATCATGTAGTACATAACCTTGAGCCAGAACGCTTGCGATTGCAGAGCTTAAGGTACAGCCACTGCCATGAGTGTTTTTACTCTCAATACGCGAACCCGATAGCAGGAAGCTTCTCCCTTGATGAAATGATGAGCTCCCTTTTGCATCACAACAGACAAAAATATCTTGTGAACATTCAGCAAGCCAAGTTGGACCAAGATCGCCTCCTTTGGCTAGCACATTGCAGCTCAACTGTTTCGATAAGCTTTGCGCTGCTTGCAGACACGCGGCTTGATCGGCTAACCCCGTTGCTGATTTATTACCATTAACTGAGGAAGAGTTCATCTCGCTCTTGTCCACCAGCGCCGCTAGTTCTGCAATATTGGGCGTAATTAAGGTTAACAAACCGTCAAATGGTGAAAAATCTAAACTAGGATTTAACGCATCACCACAAGTGGCAAACATCACGGGATCCAAAATGATATTAACCTGCACGTCACAACGCTTCTGGTAGTTGCTTAATTCATCCCTAAGCCAGTTAGCAAGTAAAAAGATCTGACTTTGGTTGGCTAAAAGTCCAATTTTGATCGCCGCTGGCGGCAAGTCTTGCAACAGAGTATTGAGCTGTGAGCTAAACATCTCTTTAGAGACGGCTTCAACCAAACTGACAGTCACGGAAGATTGCGCCGTTAAACACGTCAGCACACTGCAGGGATGGCAGCCTAGATCTTGTATCGTCAGTAAGTCGGCCTGAACACCCGCTCCACCGCCGCTATCTGAACCTGCAATGGTCCACACCACAGGCTTAGCAGCTAAAGGTTTTAGTTTTAGCATTGGCATGGCTTAAACCTCAGCGTCGACTAAATCAACATTGCCAGCGCTTGCTTCATGATAAAGCTCTGCTCCTTTAGCGTTAAATTCTGCCGACATCTTATCCATTCCCGCCTGAATGTCCGTGGCATTTTTCGCTTGGTAACTGGCATTCGATTGCAATTTTATCTCTTGCGCCGCCGCGTATTCACGCACCTCTTGGCTTATTTTCATGGAACAGAACTTAGGGCCACACATGGAGCAAAAATGAGCAACTTTAGCCGATTCTTGTGGCAAAGACTCGTCGTGATAAGCGCGAGCCGTTTCAGGGTCAAGTCCCAAGTTATATTGGTCTTCCCAGCGAAACTCAAATCTCGCCTTAGACAAGGCATTATCGCGGATCTGCGCCGTTGGATGTCCTTTAGCCACATCACCAGCGTGAGCGGCTATCTTGTAGGTAATTAATCCCTGTTTAACATCTTGTTTATTCGGTAAACCTAGATGCTCTTTTGGCGTGACGTAACAGAGCATGGCACAACCATACCAAGCGATCATTGCCGCACCGATCCCCGATGTAAAATGATCGTAGCCCGGTGCAATATCCGTAGTTTGCGGGCCTAAAGTATAAAATGGTGCCTCATCACACACCTCAAGCTGCTTATCCATGTTCTCCTTGATAAGATTCATGGGAATGTGACCTGGGCCTTCGATAATGGTTTGAACATCGTACTCCCAAGCGATTTTTACCAACTCACCTAAGGTTTCTAGCTCACAAAATTGTGCCTCATCATTGGCATCTGCAATCGAACCAGGGCGCATTCCATCCCCTAATGAAAGCGACACATCATAGGCAGCACACAGTTCGCAGATCTCTCTGAAATGCTCATAGAGAAAGTTCTCCGTGTGATGAGACAAGCACCACTTAGCCATGATAGAGCCACCACGAGACACAATGCCCGTAACACGCTTGGCCGTCATTGGCACATAGCGAAGCAGCACTCCCGCATGTATGGTGAAATAATCCACACCTTGCTCTGCTTGTTCAACTAAGGTATCTCTAAAAACCTCCCAAGTCAGATCCTCTGCCACGCCATTGACCTTCTCCAGAGCTTGATAGATAGGCACTGTTCCGATGGGCACTGGTGAGTTACGAATGATCCATTCTCGAGTTTCGTGAATATAACGTCCGGTGGAGAGATCCATCACAGTATCAGCCCCCCAACGCGTTGACCAAACAAGCTTTTCAACCTCCTCTTCAATCGAAGATGTTACAGCCGAGTTACCAATGTTGGCATTCACCTTCACCAGAAAATTACGGCCAATGATCATAGGCTCTGCTTCTGGATGGTTAATATTCAAGGGAATAATGGCTCGACCACGGGCGATCTCTTGGCGTACAAACTCTGGCGTGATCACTTGCTCTATGGAAGCTCCGAAACTCTCTCCTTTGGCTTTTTGCCTCAAGACCGCATCGGTAATGTCACTTTGATCCATATTCTCGCGGATGGCGATGTATTCCATCTCTGGGGTAATGATGCCTTTTCTTGCGTAGTGAAGTTGAGTTACACACTTGCCAGCTTGGGCTTTTCTTGGAGGAAGCAAAGAATCGAATCGAAGATGATCCAACCCGTCATCGGCCAGACGTTGTTGTGTAAAACCGGAACTCACACTCTGCAGCTGTTCAGTGTCACCCCGTTCCTCAATCCAGCTCTCCCTGAATTTAACCAAGCCTTTACGCACATTGATTTCAGCATCAGGGTCTGAGTATGCACCAGCACAGTCATACACTTTTAGTGGGGCATTGGATTCAAGGATTGGAGCTGATTCGGTGCCACCGACCATAGTATCGGACTGTAAGATTTGACGCATGCCAACATGCAAGTCTTCACGACTACCGCTCAGGTATATTTTTTCAGAATTAGGGTGTTGAAGAGGTTTCAACGTATCAATAAACTGTTGAGCTTGAGCTCGGGTTTCACGACGATTTGACATAAGCAATCTCACTTTAAAAAGAAATGAAGTTGCTTGTCTGGAGATGTTGAACAGCAGGTACATCAACAAAATATGATGCAGCAAATAAAAACAATTAACTCAACAGCGAAAATGAAAACGTAAAATCACTACCACAAAACCCACGAATTTATTGTAATTATCATGCTTGTTTCCTTCGCTGGTATTAACCAGATCAGGTTCAACGGATCCCGAATAAACGGTCTCAGCCCTTAGGCACTCCGACAAGATGGAAACGAGTATAAACGTAAAACAACAAAATAAACAAGTGATTCCACTGAGATTAAACATCAGTTAGCATGAAAAATATAGATAATATTAAATAGTTGATAAAAATAATAATTTATTAATAAATCCAATTATTGATCAAACAAATTAAATTACAGATGAATATTTATCACCTTAAAGCTAACGTCTTATGCCCATTTTTTCAGCTCTTGCCGCAATGGCTTTCTGCAGATCCGATACCAATGACTTACCATCACATCGAAATGGATAGCCTAAATTTTCTGCATGAGGATTAATGGGGTTTGGGGTTTTTACTACCCGATAACAGGTCGAACCTTGCTTAACAATACGATTAGGATCCAACTCACTATCAAACGTTCGAGTCTCAGCCCAAATATCATGCTCAGGAAGTTCTAAAATAATCATCTCACCATCCATCTCACTCAATGAGCGCTTGCGGGTATAACGTATCGACTCCTCAATCATCAGATCATCTAGCGCTTGGGCTCGTTGCCTTTGAAAGTAACCTTGAGTAGATTGGCTTAAATTGAGACTTGGTTTGCTTATCTGATGTAAAGCCCCTTTATTAGGCTCTTGATCTTCGATGCCTTCGGGCTGTTCTTTATCTTCGGCTAATGGAACTTCAACTTCTTTAACAGCATCAAGGTTTAACGGCTCATCGACAGATTTAGGCTCTAATGGGGCAGACTGTTGAACAACATTTGTTATTTGCTCAACAACAACCCTACCTTGTACCACTTCAATATTAGGTTCGTAATAAATATAGGCCTTCAATTTGGGCCATTGCTGTTTTGGGAAGTGTAAAATTTGTGGTTGCCATGCTTGCTGAAGGAGCAGAATAAGTAACAGATGGCCAAGGGTAACAATAAACAAAAAGATGAGATTTGTCCGATAGCGATTAAGCCCATTACAGCCAGATGAATGAGCTAGGTCTTTAAATCCATCAAGGTTATTTTGAGCCAGAGTTGAGTTGCTTTTCACTAAGTTTACATCAATAACACCGAACTCAGATAGCCCGATTAATGAATCACACTCAGCTGAAAAACTCGCTAAAGTAGGCACACTCCCTTTACTCACCTTAAACTTAACTGCCTCATCGGGCAACTCATCTAAGTTGACGGTAAATTCTTTAGCTTTATCACTTGTGAACATCACTGTATCAATTCCATTTAAACCGTTTCATTAATACCAATAGCGAGATGACAAACAGATGAAGATTAATACTAAGATGTTACAGCCGATACTAAGTTCATTTTAAAAATCAGATTGCATAGAACAATTAGTATTGATCATTCCAATGTACATTAATGCTAGATTGTCTAAGTAAAAGCACTACCACTGAGCGTACACGTGTACGCTCAGTGGTAGTTTTAAAAACTGAATACTGTTAGACTCACCGAAAAGGTCTAACCAAAAGTTTATTTATCCTATGTCGTCTCAGGAAATGTGCCAGCAAACAGCACCTAAACCAGTCATCAATTCAAGTGGTTATACCGCAACTGAAGAAGCTGCAAACAGCATCAGTCACGCCTTGGGAATTATTGCAGGGGTTGTGGCCCTTATTTTCTCCATAATCAAGGGGCAAGACACTCTTACGAGTATTGAAATGGCTGGCGTGGTTGTTTATTGTACCAGTATTATTTTACTTTTCTCCTGCTCTACAGCCTATCACAGCGTCTCAAACCCTAAGTGGAAACACAGACTAAAAATTGCCGATCACTGCGCCATCTATTTTCTGATAGCTGGTACTTATACTCCATTAATGTTGTTAGCGCTTAAAGGCGAACAGGCAAATATAATTTTGATAGCCATATGGGCATTAGCCTTGGGTGGCGTGTTATTTGAGACTTTGTTTATTAGCCGATTTAAAAAATTAAGCGTCATTCTGTATCTTGCCATGGGATGGCTGTGTGTCACGGTAATGGGTGACATGATAGTCAATATGACACCGCTAGGTTTTCAACTTCTGATCGCTGGAGGATTATTTTATAGTTTAGGCGTGATTTTCTATGTGGGTAAACGTATTCCCTATAACCATGCAATTTGGCATCTGTTTGTACTTGCTGGAGCAGTAAGCCATTTTCTCTGTGTTTATCTGACCTTACTTTAAACACCCTGACTGAGGGTTATGCATGTACATCCGTACTATTATCGATGTACAAAATGACGCACATATCTTAAAAAACTAAACGGCAACTACCCGCTTATTTTTATTGGTTAAACTCGCTAAAAATTTGTTCAAGTTCAATAGCCTCTGTGTTCATACCGACTAAATGACACATTTCTATTATGCACTCTACAGTGCATAATCCTCCTTGGATCTGATTGCGTCTTAGGTTGAACTGAGATGATGTTTGCTGCGAAAGAGCAAATTTCTTCGCAACTTTTAAGTACGGGCTCTGCCTTAACATTTTTCTCGCTTCTTGCCAGGTCGCATCTAATATGATGATGGTTTGCGGCGGACTGTCCAGATACTGAGTTTTACTATCAAGTTCAAGGTTCAAATTTACCTCCTCACCACTCTCCAATGCGGTTTCGGCTTTAGGAAACAGAACAGCTGCTTGAGTACTTGCCAGCAAGGTCAATACTTCCTTATTTGAGTCAACTCTTGACCAGATAACACGAGAACACCATTGGGGATACAAATTAAGTGCCAAAATGCCTGTATTTGTTGGACGGTCAACCTCTCGCTCATGAGTTAATAATATAACCTTCATCTCTCTCTCTATACTGGTCATTAAGGTTCATAAGGCCCAGTCACAAAAAAGCTCATTATCAATAAAAGAATAATGAGCTTAAGGTGACGAACACAATCGCAAGCTATAAAATTAAGCGTACTTGATCACTTTTCGAAGTGCGATCTGTTGTTTTAACTTAGAAAGATGATCGGTAAACACCACACCATTAAGATGATCCATCTCATGTTGAAGCACAATGGCTAAGAAGGTATCCGTTTCAATTTCAACGTGATTTCCCTCTCTATCAAGAGCTGTCACTTTAACTTTCTCATTTCTAGCAACTTTAGCTCGATAGCCAGGAATGGATAAACAGCCCTCTTCCCCAACGAATTCACCTTCCGCTGCAATGATTTCAGGATTAATCAAAACCTGCGGTTGATCTCTATCAGGTGATAAGTCGATAACTAATATCGCATGCTCACTACCGACTTGGGTTGCTGCGAGTCCAATACCATCCTCGGTGTCATACATGGTTTCTAACAGATCATCTATAAAACCCTGTACCACATTGATATCAGCAACTGGCTTAGCTTTTCTTTTTAATCGTTCATCGGGTATGGTGAGAATATCCAGTACGGCCATTAAAATCACATTCAAACAAAAAAATTTGGCGTTATTATGACTTAATTAACTTTAAAGGCAACGTTGAACAATAGATAAAGTTAATCGATATTCCCGATTTGATCCTCGCACACAGCTGGCAACAGTGAAATAACAAGTTTATTACCTTGTATTCCCTTTTTGTAATCGCTAGCATAATGTAATCGTATAAAATATACCGGACGAACAATGATGACTAAAATTGCACGAACTCCATTGCCCAAAACGTTTTTTGTGGCCAATACAATGGAGATTTTCGAGCGCTTGGCTTGGTATGGTTTTTTTACTTTGTCATCACTCTATATGACCTCACCAACACTGCAAGGTGGTTTAGGGTTTAGCGATCAGGAGCGTGGCCTATTACAAGGCATGATCCCCTTCTTTCTCTACCTTTTTCCTGTCTTAACAGGCGCGCTTGCGGATCGATATGGTTATCGGAAGATGTTTCTTATCGCCTATGCCATCATGAGCCCAAGTTACTTTATTCTCGGACAGGTAGAATCATTCGCAGGTTTCTTTATTGCCTTTATGGGGGTTGCGCTAGGCGCAGCTTGCTTTAAACCAGTGGTGACAGGAACGGTTGCTAGAACCACTGATGAAACAAATCGCGGTCTGGGTTTCGGGATTTTCTATATGATGGTCAATGTTGGCGGCTTCCTTGGTCCTTTTATCGCAGGCTACGTTCGTGCAATTAGTTGGGATTGGGTTTTTATTATGTCCTCGTTCTGGATTGCAGTGAACTTCATCCCTGCACTACTTTTTTACAAGGAACCCACTGATCAAGCCAAACAAAAAGGCAAGCCATTAAAAGCGGTATTCGCCGATATTCAGGAAGTATTGGGGAACCTTCGTTTTGCAATTTTATTCTTTGGTACCTTAATTATCTTAATGTCATATGGAGCAAAATGGCTAACGGGCTCCGAAACTCTTCTCGTTTATCTTGCTTGGTTTAGCGGGCACTATTTATGGAACCTGAGCGCCAATACACAAAAAGATGCACCTTGGTACAGACAAAAGATAGCCGTCGGCAATAAAGCTTTTGTCACCTACCTCTTAATATTATCTGGCTTTTGGATGGTGTATCAGCAGATATTTATCACCTTACCTATCTATATTCGTGATTTTGTCGATACTTCAGATCTCGTGGCAATGCTGGCTCACTATCCTAGTTTATTAGCCTTCTTTGCACATGTTGATTTAAGTTCTCTGCAAACCGAGCTGTTAAGGCTTGCTCAGGCTGTATCTGGTCAAGAGATAGATATCAAGCACGCGTATTTCGAATTAGTACACTTAAAAGTAATGGTCCCAGTTAATGAACTTAGCCAAGGATTGACAGCTATCGCATCCGATCCGGCAAGAGCCAGTGATTATGCGCAAACATGGGCGGAACAACATAGACAAATAAACCCAGAGTACTTAATAGGGCTCAACTTCCTCTCTATCGTGCTGCTTCAGATCATCGTAAGTCGTTTTATTGAGCGTTTTCAGGCTTTGCCTGTACTGGTGGGCGGAACCATTATTCTTGCTCTAGGGACTGCGTTAGGTGGAATAGCGCACGGGATGATAATGGGGGGAGCCATGGTGCTAACTTCCATACTGGTCTTCTCTCTCGGTGAGATGGTCGCTTCACCCAAGAGTCAGGAATATGTCGCCAGCTTTGCCCCACACGATAAGAAAGCCATGTTTATGGGTTACTATTTCGTCTCATCAGCAATTGGTTTTCTACTTGCTGGACCACTGTCAGGCTATCTTTATTCCGAAGTTGCGAAAAAAGCAGAGCGTCCCGAACTCATGTGGTTCATCATCGGAGGGTTTGGTCTTCTAACCGCAATAGGGCTTATTTTGTTCAATAAATTCAGCGCTAATAAACTAGTCCCCGTCACCGAAACTCAAGTAATTAAAGCAAGTGTCGAAGGTGCATAGGTAAATACAGCATTTACATCCAAAGCACACGCCGGAAACCTCGGCGTGTGCCACCCTCTTAAATATCCATTAAAACTGAGACTGAATAGCAAACACCCATTTTGTTTCCTCTAGCTCTAACTCATCGATACGGCTTACTTCATAGCGGTAGCGGACTTCCCATGACCACTGTTCACTGAGACGATAGCCAAGTGATAGCCACGCAGTCCCCTCAAATCTCTCTCGGCCATCAATAGCTGCACTGACTTCAGTAGACAGTTGGTTATACCATCGGTCAGTCCAAGGTTTCAATATAGAGACGCTCGCGTTGGCTGCAAAACTGTTACTGCTGGAGTACTCGTCGATACTAAGGTAATTGGCCGCAATTTCTGTAAAAACTAAAGTCTCATGCCAGCCTATAAACTCACTGATCACACCAACTTGGTATTGGTAGTGACTAAGCCGACCGATCTCAGTGTCTGTTTTACCATGATTAATTTTGGCGCTAATGTTGAAGTTGTTACCGGTCCCCACAGGAACATAGAGATAAGATAAGGTCCATTTATCTCCCCCTAGATTGGTATTTAACTCAATTTTCTGTGTCTCTCCTCCTAATCGCCCACCGACTTTAAATACATCGGCATCAAATCCTATCCCTATAGAAGTCGTCAAGTTAAGCGGATCTGCTATGTGACGGTTTAGCTGAGCTTGAGCTGAAGTTGAGACGCCAGAGAAGATAATCAGTACTAGAGGAAGAGTAAATCGAGTTGGATATGGCATTTGTAACACCGTGAAAAATTGTAGTATTACTTTAATAGAATTCGGCATCAACAGATTTCACCCTATATTACAATGCATTAACCATTTTAAATCATGAAGCTATAAACATCTCTGAATGTATCCACTGCAATCGAGTGCTGTAGCATATCTCTAGTCAGCTTCTGGATATCTCGCTATGATAAATGTCTCTAATGATTTGATGAGAATGGAATGCCAGAGCAAAAGGCTGTTAGCCCAATAGAAAGAATTTGGTTTGTCGTTAACCTCATCCCTAAAGGTAATGTGAGTTCCTATGGAAAAATTGCCGATTTAGCGGGTCTTCCGGGTAGAGCAAGATACGTTTCAACGGCACTCAAACGAGCACCTAAAGAGATGGACTTGCCTTGGCATAGAGTAGTCAATAGCCAAGGAAAAATTTCGTTTGAAAGTCAGTCACAAGCTTATCAACATCAGATGGAACTATTAAGACTTGATGGAGTACAAGTGAACCGAGGCAGAATTTCATTGTCTGAATATGAATGGAAACCAGATCTTGCCACTCTCATGTTCGAGATCCCTTTTTAACGGAATGATGCAGTGCTTGCTATCAAGCAGCAAGAAAGGCAAGATAAATTATATTTAGGCTTAGCTGCAACATAGTTAATCAATTAAATAGCTAAGCAATTAACCATGAGCGTTACAAGATTAGAGCTGAAATTTAGACAACTGTATTTGAGGAGACCTCTTTGTCAAAAGGTAAACACCTGATTATAGCAACACAGCTTTTAAGCACTAGTTTTGCCCTTTCGGCCGCGCCTAACCCACTAACTCCCCAAACAGCTGAATATCAAGTCAATTACGGCAGTATTGAACTAGGAAAAGCTAGGTACCAACTCCCCGCAGCCGAAGGTAATGTTTACCAATACCGTTTCGATAGCGACGTGAGCCTGTTAGTACTATCAGATAGAAGAAATGTTCGCAGTGATTTCATCTCAGATGGCGAACAATTAACACCTATGCGTTATACCCATAATCGTAAAGGCACAGGCCCTAGCTTTCAGGAACAAGCTGCCTTTGCTAAGGAGCAATCTGTTGTCCATAGCCGTTATAAAGATGAGCGCGCTAAGTTACCCTATACCGATATTTTATATGACCCATTGATGGTGCAACTCCAGTTCCGTATCGACTTGGCCAAAGGTAAGGAAGATCTTCACTATGCCATGGTGAAAGAGGGAGAAATAGATGAATATGACTTTCGCATCGTAGGTAAAGAGCGGATGAATATAGACAGTGGCAGTTATGAAACGATTAAGATTGAAGTGGTAAGAGACAGTAAAAAGCGGCAAACATTTTTTTGGATGGCACCAGATCTCGGCTATTTACCAGTGCGTCTAACGCATTTTGAGAAAGGCAGTAAACAGCTTGATATTAAATTACTAAACTATCAGTTCTCTGAGCCACAACAACAGACAGTAAAAAGCCTACCAGTAGATTCTGAAGCCCTTACACAGCCTTAAATTTATCAGACGGCTTAGACGAAATGAGAAAATGCCCAAATGGAGACAACCATTTAGGCATAATAATGGCGATAACTAACCGTATGCTAGGACTGTTCACTTCGTTGATAATGCTGCTCAACATTTTTAGTGAATGTTCCCCATGCCGAATTTTGCACACGAGCCTGATGAAGCTCAAAAGCTGTTCGACTTATAAGGACTAGCCTTTACGTTGCTGCAAGTAATCTATAATGTCACTCGACTCATATAGCCAACGCACAGTGTCGTTTTCTTCAATGCGAAGACAAGGAACCTGTTTTTTACCGCCTCCCTCTATCAATTCAGATTTATAAATTTCGCTAGAATGTATATTTTTGTGCTCGAACTCTAGTCCCATCATCTTTATAGCTAGTAGCACCTTGATGCAGTACGGACAGGTATTGAAGTAATAAAGCTGTAGATCACTCAGTTTTTTAACTGACATTTTATTTCCTTAAAACATAATGAATGCAAATTTAGTAAAGAGTTAAACACCAAGTAATCAAACTCATTCATAGAGGAGGTATTCTCACTCCTTTGCGAAACAGTTCCCAATCACCTGCGCCTAATATATGCCACTCTTCGTTATTGGTTAACGGGCGAGTCGCTATCACTGTCACGATATCATTGGGTGTTGTCTCTTTATCGAAATCAATAACCACATCAGTGTCGATAAGTGTTGCTTGCCCAAATGGCGCTTTACGGGTGATATAACACAGATTATTGCTGCAATAACTCATCAAATGTTCACCATCACTTAAGATCATATTGAACACGCCCAAACCGCGGATCTCATCAGCCAAACTGGCTATGTATTGAAATACAGGTCTAGCATCTTCGGGCTCTTGCTCGCCATACTTCTGCACCACTTTTTCTAATATCCAACAAAAAGCCAGCTCGCTGTCTGTAACACCTACGGGGTGAAAGCGAGAGACAATAAATTTATCTTCATAATCTGACAACTGACCGTTATGGGCATAGGTCCAGTAACGCCCCCAGAGCTCACGAGTAAAGGGGTGGGTATTTTCAAGTGAGACACAACCTCGGTTAGCTTGCCTGATATGACTGATCACCACTTCGCTCTTAATCGGATATGATTGGATCATCTTAGCGATATGGGACTCACTGCTTGGGCAGGCATCTTTAAAGGTACGACTCCCCTTACCTTCATAAAAAGTGATGCCCCATCCGTCGACATGCGGCCCAGTGACACCACCTCTTTGCGCTAAGCCGGTAAAGCTAAATACTATATCTGTCGGCACGTTCGCGCTCATCGCCAGTAATTCACACATCAAATTTGCCTTTTTATTTTTACTTCTTATTTTCTATTCTAACTAGTTGAAGCTAAAAGTGGAATCGTACACAAAAACTAAATATTTAAACGTTTGTTTTAAATAATGCTTGTATTAAATAACACTTCAGTTTAAATTTTACGCGACACAGGTCAGACCACAACCTATAATTGTGATATTGATCTATGTAAATAATTGGCGATACGTCATCAATAGATCGCCCTATTAAGGAGAATAACAGTGACTACCCTACTTTGGACTCTTGCAATGCTTTTTCTGTTAGGTGCATTAACCTATCTCAGAGTGTCTTTGCTTACATCTAGTTTTATCGCCGCTATCGTCCTTACGATCGGCACAGCAACTGAAGCTGTTAGTCCCTTAACTTGGATTATCTTTTTCGTTATCGCATTACCGTTAAATATCAACTCATTTCGTAAGACTTACCTGACTAAGCCCATGCTTAAGATGTATCGCGGCATCATGCCTGAGATGTCTTCGACCGAGAGAGAAGCCATTGAAGCGGGTACGACTTGGTGGGATGCCGATCTTTTTGCCGGAAAGCCTGACTGGAAAAAGTTGCACAACTACCCAACAGCACGTTTGACCGCTGATGAACAAGCATTTATCGATGGCCCAGTAGAAGAGGTGTGCAAGATGCTAAATCAGCATCAGGTCTCTCATCAACTTGGTGATCTTCCTGAAGAAATTTGGCAATATCTAAAAGATCATGGCTTCTTTGCCATGATCATTAAGAAAAAGTATGGTGGCCTCGAATATTCAGCTTATGCACAATCTCGTGTGTTACAAAAGTTAGCGGGATTAAGCAGTGAGTTAGCATCGACCGTAGGTGTGCCTAACTCTTTAGGTCCTGGCGAATTACTCCAACACTACGGTACTCCAGCCCAGCAAGACCATTACCTTCCGAGATTAGCAAAAGGGTTAGAAGTCCCCTGTTTTGCACTCACCAGCCCAGAAGCTGGCAGTGACGCAGGTGCTATTCCTGATTTCGGTATCATCTGTAAAGGTCAGTGGGAAGGTGAAGAAATACTAGGAATGAAACTCACCTGGAATAAGCGTTACATTACACTCGCACCTGTTGCAACAGTATTGGGCCTTGCATTCAAACTTCAAGACCCAGACAGTTTATTAGGTGATAAAGAGGATTTAGGCATCACCTGTGCCCTTATTCCAACCGACATTGAAGGTGTTGAAACCGGACGCCGACATTTTCCACTTAACTGTATGTTCCAAAATGGGCCCACCCGCGGCGAAGAAGTCTTTGTACCATTAAGTTTTATCATAGGTGGACCAGAGATGGCAGGCCAAGGCTGGCGTATGCTGGTTGAGTGCTTATCAGTGGGGCGTGGTATTACTTTACCATCAAATTCTGCAGGTGGCATTAAAACTGCTGCTATAGCAACCGGTGCGTATGCACGTATTCGCCGTCAATTTAAGTTACCTATCGGCAAACTCGAGGGTATTGAAGAGCCGATGGCACGTATAGGCGGTAATGCATACCTAATGGAAGCCGTCACTAGCTTAACAACTACTGGTATCGATTTAGGTGAAAAACCTTCAGTTATCTCAGCAATCGTTAAATTCCATCTCACCGATAGAATGCAAAAATGTGTTATCGATGCAATGGATATCCACGGCGGTAAAGGCGTTTGTCTTGGGCCAAACAACTACTTGGGTCGAGGTTATCAGGCTGCGCCTATTGCAATCACGGTTGAAGGGGCAAACATTCTGACCCGCTCAATGATCATCTATGGTCAAGGGGCAATTCGTTGTCATCCATATGTGCTCACGGAGATGGAATCAGCGTTTGATACCGATGCGGAGAAAGGCTTAAGTGATTTTGATGCTGCCATATTCGGCCATATTGGATTTACTGCCAGTAACCTTGTGCGTAGTTTCTGGTTAGGCTTGACCTCAAGTCGTTTCTCTAATGCACCCTATTCAGACAAAACTAAACGTTATTATCAGCATATGAACCGTTTCAGTGCTAACTTAGCCTTACTGTCCGATCTGGCGATGGCGACACTAGGTGGTGAGTTAAAACGTAAAGAGCGTATATCAGCTCGATTAGGTGACCTCTTAAGTCAACTCTATCTTGCTTCTGCAACCTTAAAGCGTTATCAGGATGAAGGTCGTCAAACTGAAGATCTCGCCTTAGTACAGTGGGCCGTTGAAGACTCACTTTATAAGCTCCAAGATTCACTTGACGATCTGTTAGATAACTTCCCTATGGGACTTGGTCCTGTACTTCGCGTTATTTTGTTCCCGTTTGGTCGTCCACTTAAGCGTCCTAGTGACATACTTGATCATAAAGTGGCTAAGATAATGCAAACGCCATGTGCAAGTCGAGAGCGCTTAGGTAAAGGTCAGTTCTTAACGGCATGTGAAAACAACCCTGTCGGTATTCAAGAGCAAACGTTTATAGACATTATTGCTTGTGAGCCACTACACGATAAAGTGTGTAAAGCTGCAGGCAAACGCTTGCCGTTTATGTGGCTTGATAAAATCGCCGCAGAAGGTAAAGCACTTGGGATATTAAGTGAAGATGAGATAGCATTGCTTGAACGCGCTGAAATTGGTCGAATGAAGTCAATCAACGTTGACGATTTTGATCCTGATGAGCTTAAAGCCATGACTATCGCTAAAACTAAACATGAACAAGCAGCTTAATTGCTAGTAGGTTTGAGCAAAAGGAGGCTTTAAGCCTCCTTTTTTATTCACTTTTTAATGATACTTGGTTATAGCCTTACCAACATTTATTTACCGTCAATGATATTCTCTGCAGCAATCACCTCACCATTAGCTTTTTTCGCTAACGTTGCTTTTTCTGCTTCAACAAGACGACCATTTCCAGACTGCTCATCTTGGGCTTTCGCGAAGTTCTGCGCCTCTAGAGGCAGTAAACTGATTAACTCGATACCATTTTTAAGTTCAGTATCAGAAGCGGTAAAGATGTTAACGTTGCCTTCTTCCACATAAATAAGAGGCATCGCAGTTTCACCGTACCTGTCTTTAAAATTCTTAAAGGTGAAATTGTCAGTGATGTTAGTGCTCTTTATCAGAGCCCCCTTCGCCATTAAACTGGCTAATTTGGCATAAGTAACAGACTCACCAAACAAGCACAGACTCTTTTGGTAGGATTCTGATAGCCGATGTCTGGCACTCGCCTCTTCATTATGCATCAAACCAAAGACTTTTTTACTACCAAAGAGATCCTGAAAATGAAAACTCACTAATGGATTAAGCTGACGATAGGGTGAGATCACTAACAGTCGACCTATTCCTTTCATATCCATGAAATTGGCTGCGTGCTCCGACGCCGGATTACCGAAATAAACAGGAATATTATCCATTCTAGCCAACCTGATATTATCCCAGTTATTGTCAGCCAGAGTGACCGTAATATTTTTTGATTTAAGAACTTTTGCCAAGGCTCGGGGGAAACTCGCTGCACCGAAGATCAATAACCCTTGAGATTTTCCTGCATTAACACCTAAAAATCGTGCCCATGGCCCAGAAGTTAAACTCTGAATAACGACAGTCCCGATAATAATGAGAAATACCAAAGGGACAATTAATCCAGCCCCTGCCACCCCCAAACTTTCAAGCTTGATGGCAAACAGTGAAGAGATAGCTGCTGCAACGATGCCCCGTGGTGCCATCCAACTTAAAAACCATTTATCAGGTCGACTCAGAGAAGTCCCGATGCCGCAACACCATACACTTAAAGGTCTAGCAATAAACATCACTACGGCTAACACAGCCAAACCTTCCCAACCTAAGCTAAGTAACGCATCGGAATCAAGCCTTGCAGCGAGTAAGATAAACAACGCCGAAATTAATAGCACTGTGAGGGTTTCTTTAAATTCGATAATGTCAGCGATGTCCACGTCACGCATATTGGCTAGAAATATCCCCATCACAGTAACAGTCATTAATCCTGACTCCTCCTGCACTATATTTGATGCGACAAAGACGCCCAACATAATGGTCAATACCGCTGTATTTCTTAGGTAATGAGGCAATAAATTGTTTCTTAGTATGTAGCCGACAAAAAATCCTGTTACAGCACCGAAACCCAGCCCGACACCTAACATATAAGCCAAAGCATGCAGTACATGTGTAGTAGGATCCGCTGCAACGGCAATATATTCGAATACAAGCACCGCCAATAGTGCACCGATAGGATCGATGACAATACCTTCCCAACGCAGAATACTTGCCAATTCTGATTTTGGCCTTATGCTACGCAACATAGGGACTATAACCGTTGGTCCGGTGACGACGACTAACGCACCAAAAAGCATCGCCATCTCCCAGCTAAAATCGAGTAAGAAGTGGGTAGCAATACCAATACAAGCCCAAGTGATTAAAGTTCCTATAGAGACTAAGTTCGTCACCATACGCCCATGATCTTTTATCTCTTTAAAATTAAGTGTCAATGCACCTTCAAAAAGAATCACAGCTACGCCTAAGGAGATAATAGGAAAAAGAAGATCGCCAAAGATTTCGTCAGGCTTAAGAAAACCTAAACCGGGCCCTATAATCAAACCACAAAGCAAAAGTGGCAGAATAGCCGGAAGTCGCATCTTCCAGCCTAGCCATTGACAAAGCAAAGATAAGACGCCCAACAAACCCAACATGGCAGTGATCTGCTCAACCATAAAACGTTCCTTAATCGTGTTTCAGTTTATAACCGCAGTATTGAGTATATGTCAGCGATGAATATTACGTAGGTAACAAGCTAACACACCTTAATGTTAGTACTAGCAATGCCTTATATTAACAATATAATTCTAATAGAGACTCGTTGCTTTCTGTCTATTAACCCAGTTTATGTAAACTCGTATTTCCAAGTGACTTGATATATTAATGGAGCAAGATATTACATTAATAGCTGATATTGCCAGTACATTTGTAAACAATATGGGTTGGCCAAAATGGAAAAGCGACTCAGATTTTAACAAGCACAGGACGGAAGATGACAGATAAATGTCACATACAAAAAAGCCCTCGTCTTTCGACAAGGGTTTCGTTGTTTGGCAAAGCGGAGCGGACTCGAATATGCCTTCGGCACGTGAGACAGGCCGCTTTCTATTCAAAAGAGGCTAACCAACTGAACTATCGCTCTTATCACTGAACGAGCATATTTTATTTTCACATACAAAAAAGCCCTTGTCTTTCGACAAGGGCTTCGTTGTTTGGCGGAGCGGACGGGACTCGAACCCGCGACCCCCGGCGTGACAGGCCGGTATTCTAACCAACTGAACTACCGCTCCTAAACTGTTCTGTCTATATTGATACGACCAAACGGGACTCAAACCCGCGACCAAGGGCGTGACAGACCGCCCTTCTTTGCAAATAGCCCTAACCAACTGAACTACTGCTCCTAAACTTACTACTTTGCAAGCTGTTTCACTGTTATGTCACTAACATTGAAACTAAATTTAGACACTTGATTGGCGGAGCGGACGGGACTCGAACCCGCGACCCCCGGCGTGACAGGCCGGTATTCTAACCAACTGAACTACCGCTCCACATCAAGTTGCGGTGATAATACGGATGAGAGCTGCTCTCGTCAACAGAAATTTCACCACTTATTACTGTTGAGTTAAAAAAGCAGCAACTTGGGCAAAATTACTGCTTTCACTCACTATTACATCAAATTAATTAGGAGGATCTTCCGGCATGGTCAGATCGATCTCATCTAATGCATCACCAACATCTTGTTGTTGTGCTTTCTCCTTATCTAAACGCAATTGAGCTGCCGCTAACGCTTCTTTCAAATTTCGACGCTTGCGCCAGATTAACAAGGCCAGCGTGCCAAAGAGCAACAGACAAACATTGACGGTTATTATCCAGAAAATAGCCTGATCCTTTGCTTTCTCCTCCTCAATTGCCGCTTTCTTCGCAGCAACTGCAGCAAGCTCTTTAGCTGTCGGAGGGGGCTTAGGCGGTTCAATGAGGTTAAAGAATCGTTCAGGTAGAGTCAGTACCGCCTCTCTACCTGAAACTAAGGTCGTCATCGCCACACCTTTTATACGATAACTGCCATAATCTGTGACTTCAGGCAGAATTAGCTCCGTTTCAGCCTTCAGAAGACCATTGATGATTAACGGCAGCTGAAAACCAGCCGGACCCACTAATTCGAGCGCTAAATGGGTTTCATTGAGTAGAACATGATCCAACTGAGCTTCAATCAACAATTTCCAACGTTCATTTGTGGGATCTGCGGGTTCAATAACAACAATATTGATGGGAGCAGGAGACAGATCAAACTGATAGACAGCCTCACGGCTAAAAACGTTATTTTGAGCCTTTACAACTAAGCTATAACTACCCCAAGGCTGATCAAGGCTAATATCGCCTGTAAATACTCCATCATCAGGGCGCTCGTCTAACTCTTCACCATTATCCTTATATGAACCAACCACTCGAGTACCAGCAGCAAAGTTTTCTTCCCCAGCTTGATGTCTACTAATAAATTTTACTGTCCAGTCTACCAGATAATCAAGCCCCGGCATCCTTAATCTCTGTTCATCCGCTAATAGGTGAGAGGTTACTTTTAGGCGCTCCCCTTGATAGAGAGGTTGAGGAAACTCCTCTACCCAGATCCCTAATTTGGAGACTTTCTTAATAGTCGATCCTTCAACCACTCGACCAACCAATTGCCATGGACCAGGTAATGGATTTTTAATGGTAATAATATCACCGCTTAATCCATCGACCCATTGCACACTTTCGGGGTGACGTTCTGCAAACCATTTACTCCCATCCGGCAATACAATCACAACCGGCCCACTGCCAAATTGCCGCTGTATGATTAACGTCATACTGTCGACCATGTGATCGATACGAAAACGATTCTTTAATTCACTGGCTTGTTGTGAAGGCACTATATTGGCCAAAATCTGCCCGCTATAAGATATGGCAATCAAAGCGATAAAGCCGTATAAAAAACCTTTAACTTTAAAAAGTGTCATAGAGTGACGTCTATCCTCGCCAAATACATTGTCCTGATTTTGCAACTAAATCTAATCTGTCTTCATGCATAGTAAGTTCATCGGCCGTTGCACTGATCACTTTAAGTTTACTGCGATTTATACTTAAACGCGTGATCCCATCTCCTTCACGTCCCTCTTTCTCACCTGAGAGATTAAATTTGGTTTGTCCACCCGTCATCATCAGGTAAACGTCAGCTAAAATCTCCGCATCGAGTAAAGCGCCGTGGAGATCACGACGGGAGTTATCTATGCCATAACGTTTACATAATGCATCCAGATTATTCTTCTGACCCGGGTGCAGAAACTTAGCAATCGCCAATGTATCTAAGATATGACAGATATCAGCAGTTTTTGGCCCACGTGGTTGCAGCAGTGAAAACTCATGATCCATAAAGCTAACATCGAAACTAGCGTTATGGGCCACAACTTCAGCGCCATCAATAAACTCGATAAAGCTTTGGGATATTTCAGCAAATTTAGGTTTGTGAGCAACAAATTCGTTGGTAATACCGTGTACCGCTATCGCTTCTTCATCGATGAGCTGCTGAGGATTAATATATTCATGGTAATGACGTCCCGTTAATCGTCGGTTAATGACCTCAACACAACCAATTTCAATAATACGGTGACCAAGATAGATGGCACCAACACCTTGGTTCATACCTGTGGTTTCAGTATCGAGAATGATCTGACGCTTTGCACTTGATACAATATTCATAAGATTAATAGCACTTAATAAGTTTTTGGGTATACTCGCCCAATGATTCGACTATGGTAACAACTTGATGACGGTACTGAAACAGCTCTCAATATTTACTGATGGCTCCTGCTTAGGTAATCCAGGTCCAGGCGGCTACGGTGTTGTAATGAAATATAAAGCACACACTAAGGAGCTTGCCGACGGTTTTATGTTAACAACAAACAACCGTATGGAACTACTCGCTCCTATTATCGCATTAGAAGCATTAAAAGTACCCTGTAAAATCACACTAACAAGCGATAGCCAGTACATGAGACAAGGGATCACGCAATGGATCCATGGTTGGAAAAAGAAAAATTGGATGACCTCAACTAAACAGCCAGTTAAAAATGTCGATCTGTGGAAACGCCTAGACGAAGCCGCGGCAGCTCATGAAATAGATTGGCGTTGGGTCAAAGGACACGCTGGCCATACCGAAAATGAGCGCTGTGACACCTTAGCAAGAATTGCTGCTGAAGCTAAGCCAACACAAGAAGATCTCGGTTATCAACCTAATACTCAATGATCTCAGTTATATTTTTATAATAAGAAAATATAACACTAAAAGCTATTGTTACAAAAGCCAATAAATCGATCGCAAAGTGGTGTGGATTTACGACTTTTATGATGAATACGATAAAACTGTCTCTCTAAAAATAAGCCTTCAACTTCGATGATCCCTAACTCTTTACGGCTGATCTCCTTTTCTAAAGTCAACTCAGACAACACCGCTAAACCCGCCCCCTGTTTCACCGCTTGTTTTATGGCATCCGGAGTTCTAAAAATAAATCTCTCAACCGGCTGCATATCCAATGCGTTCGCGGCATTAATAAAATACTCTCGGGTACCTGAGCCCTCCTCTCGCATCACCCAAGACTGTCCTTGTAATGCTTTAGGCAATACGTGTTTACCTGCTAGAGGATGTGCTGGGTGACAGAAAATAAGCAATCTATCTTTATGCCATGCCTCAACTTTAATACGGCTGTCTAAACATTGTCCCTCAATGAAACCAATCTCACTTCTGAACTCTAAAATGGATTTAATCACTCCTTGGGTATTATCGATATCCAAGTCAACCTGAGCACAGGTATGTTGTTGACAAAATGCAACAGCACTTTTCGCTAACATAAAGTTACCTATCGTCGAGCTGGCACTGACATTTAACGTGCCGCTGAACTCTGCCTCTGGAGATGAAAATAGGTGTTCTATCTGATCAAATTTCTGTAATGCCTCCGTAGCTAAGGGCAAGAGTAAGCTGCCCTGTGAATTTAATCTAAGCCGATTACCTACTCGTTCAAACAAGCGTGCATCGAGCTGTTTTTCAAGTTCAGCTAATGCCATTGAAGTTGCTGGTGCAGATAAATTGACCATTTCAGCCGCTCGGGCAACCTGACCACTTCGAGCAACAGCCTCAAAAATAGTCAGTTGTTTCAGTGTGATTCGCATCTGTTTCTAATCTAGTCTGTCTGGAAAATAAATGACAAAATAACTCGTAGTATATAACTTAGGAATTATCAGTTTTATAGTGCTCATTTCTACCTGCACTTGGTGCAGTAGCCCATTGAGTCGGCCTTACTTTTCGTTTCTCTTGAATAGGCGTTAATGGAGACTCTAATTTTCTAGCAACAATCAAGTACATGCTGCCACTACTGGGCAACCATGCTTGCAGTGCATCTTGCCAGATACTCTCCTCCCTTAATTCACTGAGTAGATGATGGTAAAGAAAACGTTCATCAGAAATAACTTGATAACCTAACAGTCCTAGCCAATCTTTCACTCTTGATGGCATAAAAAAGCGGCCACACCAAGGCAATTGTTGCTGATATTTAGGCAGTAACTTACCAATAAAAGCAGGACTTAATGGATTAAATCCAATGATAAAAAGATACCCTCCCGAGATTAAAACTCTATCGGTTTCACGAAGCATTTTATAAGGGTCGGTCTCAAACTCCAACAACATGTTCATCACCACGGCATCGATGACGCCATTTTGGATCGGCAACGCGGTAAAATTAGCTCTAACTGCTGCACTATCGCCATCATAAAGAGAAAAACAACGGCCTATTGGGAGTTCAGGCATGTTTAACTTGGCACTTAATGCCCCCAAGTTAAGCATGTGGTAACCAAACACTTTTGGCCACCAAGGTGTCAAAGTGTGCTCTATTAAATCCTTAATCTGTTCGCCATTAGGAAGTTCAGACCAACTTTGCGGCGATAAGGGGACAGTATTTTCCGGCACAGCAATCCCTAACTAAATATATAACTAAAATAAAATGAGCATAACCAGCAACCCAGACACCCGTTTACGGGTCTCAATCAATCGATTACGTCTATTAAATACCACAAAGCGCTATACAAGTAATAGCGTTGAAAAGTAAAATGATAGTATACGTTATCACAACATTCATTTTAGGAATGGGATTTTTAAAAGGAAATAAATATGTCTACAGCTTCTACGTTAACCGTCACTCCCATCTCTGCACTTGATGATAACTATATCTGGGTCATATCTATTCCAAACTCATCACTAGTCTATGTGGTCGATCCAGGTGATGCTAGTGTGGTCATTCAATACCTACAAGTCCATAAGCTCACACTCGCAGGTATTTTGCTCACTCATCATCATCATGATCATACGGGTGGTGTTAGTGCACTGATAGATCACAGCTCAGTTCCAATTGAAGTGTTTGGTCCATCGAATGAAAATATTGCCAACATCAGTAACCCCATTACAAAGCAAACCCATGTCAATCTGCAAGCATTGGGATTAACCGCTACTATTATCTACTTACCAGGTCACACTCTGGGGCATATTGCCTACCATATTCAAGATGTTTTGTTTTGCGGAGATACGCTTTTCAGTGGCGGGTGTGGGCGCTTGTTTGAAGGCAATGCGAGTCAGCTTTATCACTCATTACAATCTTTAGCCAACTTATCTGGAAATACTCGTGTTTACTGTGCCCATGAATACACGCTATCGAACCTCAAATTTGCAATGATGGTAGACCCTGATAACGCAGCACTAATCAATTACGACAAACATTGCCAAACTTTACGCGCAAACCATCAAGCAACATTACCTTCCAATATAAAGACTGAACGAGAAATAAATCCTTTTTTGCGTTGCCACACGCCAGATGTCATTAACTCAGTAAACCAGCACTTCAATCAAGAAGCAAAAGATACAGTGACGACTCTTAGCCTTCTCAGGCAATGGAAAGACAAGGCTTAAGAAATCATTTACAATGATGCGCTAATTAAGTCCCTTATTAGATATACCTAAAAAATATGTGGGACTACATTGAGGAATTAATTGTTAGATGCGCACACAAGTATTTGTAATAGTAGGGAGTATTGCCCTTCTTTCTGGTTGTCAGTCTTTAAACCAAACAACGGACAGCCCGACACAGGCTCCGAACGTCGTTCAAACAGTTCAGTTATCTCCCCCTGAAGTCGAATCAATACCGACTCCACAGATCATTGAAGTGACTGATGTTTGGCAAAGAATTCGCCTTGGTTTAGATTTTCCAATCCCAGATCAAAAGCTAGTTAACCAATACCGTGATTGGTATATCAAGCACCCACAACATCTGGAACGAGTATCCCAAAGAGCTGAACCCTTTCTTTATCTGATCGTAGAGGAGATTGAAAAACGAGGACTACCAATAGAGTTAGCTTTACTCCCTATTGTTGAAAGTGCTTTCGATCCCTTTGCTTACTCACATGGCGCAGCTTCTGGCCTGTGGCAATTTACAGCCCCAATGGCAAAACATTTTGGTCTGGAGATGAACTGGTGGTATGACGGTCGTCGAGACGTCCCGGCTGCAACAATTGCGGCACTGGATATGCTTGAATACCTTTACAAAAAGACAAACGGCAATTGGCTCTACACCATGGCAGCCTATAATACTGGCGAAGGTCGTGTCCTTAATGCAGTGAAACGCAATAAAAAACAAGGTAAGGCCACCGATTTCTGGGCGTTAGATCTTCCAAGAGAAACTGAGCGTTATGTTCCTCAAATGCTGGCGTTGGCAGAGGTCATCAAAAATGCTGACAAATATGGCATCAAACTTATGCCTATCAAGAATCAGCCTCAGATCCAGGTTATCGATATCGGTGATCAAATTGACTTAGCTCTTGCGGCTGAGCTTGCGAATATGACCACCTCTGAGTTACATAAACTCAACCCCGGTTATAACCGTTGGGCTACGGCGCCTGATGGCCCGCACAAGCTTGTGCTTCCAGTAGATAAGGCAGCAGCGTTTACACTCGCACTTGCCGATACAAACGCCGATGACAGGCTGAATTGGGAAAGGTATCAGGTAAAATCCGGTGATAGTTTAGGTCTTATTGCCCAGCGTTATCACACTACGGTGTCCGCTCTGCAAGCTGTCAATGACATAAAAGGCAACACCATCGTCATAGGTAAGCACCTTTTGATCCCTGTTGCAGCGCAGAACCCAGAGCAATACGCTTATTCTGCCAACCAGAGATTGCTGTCGAAGCAAAAAAGAAAGCAAGGAACCAAGGTTAGCTACAAAGTTCAATCAGGCGACTCATTTTGGAAAATAGCTAAAGCACATAAGGTGTCAATTTCACAACTTGCAAGTTGGAATAACATGGCACCAAAAGACAGTCTAAGAATAGGTAAAAGTCTGACAATATGGACAGGGGCTAAACTGAAAAAATCATCCTCTGTGACTCGTACAGTCAACTATACCGTCAGATCCGGTGACTCTCTTGCACGTATTGCAACAAAGTTTAAGGTCAGCGTTGTCGATTTAGTTCGTTGGAACGAACTTGAAAAAAGTAAGTATATCCAACCAGGTCAAAAGCTTAAATTATTTGTTGATATGAGTAACATTCGAGCTTAAACATTTACCAAGGACAAGAGACAGACAATAAATAGTCAGTGAATGTCGATGACAAACACTGGCTATTTTCTTTGCATCAATTTTCAGTACACAAACAATACATTGCGCAGTTACTTTATAACCTTGTTGAGAGAGAGGGTTACATCGCCCATGGCGATGCGCTTAGATTCAATTGCATGGCCGACATAAATCGCCTTAAGCGTGAAACCAGTGCCTTTAACTTGCTTCATCGTCGCTTCAGGGATCTTAAACTTAACCGTAATGAGTTTACCAACTGGGATTACTGTGTCTCTGATAGCCTGCGTAAACATCATCTCATTTGACCATGCCCAGATCACATTCCCCATAGGATCAAGTAACTGTAAATCAGCTGTCATACCCGAACGATATTGTATCGGTACGCCATGAGATTGATTATTGGTGATCTTAAGAGATACCAAGAGTCCATTGTCGACTGAGGCCACAAGTTCGCCAGTTAACAGTCCTTTAGTCATCTTGTCCTCCGAGACGCTTTTTTTAAGCAGAGAATAATTGACACTGTCCTTTGCTACCACAACAGCTTTGACCTTAAGATCTTTGCCAGCAGCAACCCCATTATCAGCACTGTGTTCGACAAGATTTGAGTTAACTTCAGGCCCATTTCCTTGGGAACAAGCTGTTAGCGTAACAGCACTCAAGATCAGTAATATACTGGATTTCATCAAAAGCCTCCCAGTCTTTTCAAAATACTGTCTTTTACTTTATCTTTTACCTTTTCCGTTTCCTGTTTTAACTTAGCATCAAACAAGGCCCCAGTATCTAATGCAAACTTAGGGTCGGCAAAGGTACCTGTAATTGAGAACGGAATTTCAATACCATGAAGTGCATCACGCTCACCTCCCCCTTGTCCTTCAAGTGAACCTACAACCGAAGTCGTCAATGAATAATCTAAAGCCTCTGTAATGATATTTGCAGTACCCGCACCAGCGAGGCGGATCAAAGGCGAAGCCATCAAGAGATCAGGATTCGAAGCAACGCCATTCACCACTGAGAACGACCCCGTCAAACTAGTAAAATCAGTTTTCTGCTCACTCTTTGCCGTAGACGAGAGATCACCACTGAGTTTAGCTTTAGCATCACGGAGCATCTGTGGAATATTTACTCCATATAGGGCACCATCTGCGATCTCAAATTGACCTTTCGCCGCTAGATTCTTCTTTAAGTTTTCAGTAATTAAACTGCGTCCTTGACCCTTAACACTAAAACTAGCCGTTCCAGCCAAAAGATCTATATCCGCAGCATCCTTCATTAAATCATGTATTTGTACACCTTTCACTGACTCATCGAAACGATAACTCGGCACGTTTTGGCGTCCATCAAGTTGCGCACTTGCAGATAACTTACCTTGATAAAGATCTGCATTAAGTTCTGTCATGGATAATATCCCAGACTTCAATTTTGTTTTCATCAACCAATTACTCGTGTGCATATTCGCCACTTTTATCGATTTGACGGTTAATTCGAGGTTGAAGTTGACCAACTTCAGTGCGGATAAGTCAGGCTCTTTATTCGAGCTAGCTTTAGCTGCAGGCTCCACTTTTTCTTCTGCCGCTGTCTTTGCTGGCATAAAAGCATCTAAATCAATATCACCAAGGCTAAGCTTACCGTCAATGTTAGGTACTTTTGCACCATAAGCAACGATGACTTCACCCGAACCGTTTATATCGGCAACAACTAACTCATTTAACGTCACCTGAAGCTGTTTTTTATCCAGCAGAACGTTAATTTGTGCCAATAGCTGACTGTCTAACTTCTTATTCGGAATTGCTTCTCCCATTACAGAATTTGTTATTTTCAGATCTTTTAACTCAATTGATTGCATAGAAGGGGCTATTTTGATCATACCCTCTCCTTGACTCGTCAGCTTCATATCGGGTAATTCTGCATTTAATTGATAAGCAAGTGGGGCATATTTACCTAAGCTAAACTTGCCTAGGGTTAGTTTCTCCAATATAAATACTTGTTCAGTGCCCGCCATGTCATCAAGCATCCTCACGGTCGTATTGGTGATAGCTAAGCCACCAATATCCAAGCCTGATAATTTAACCTTCTCAGTGCTTGCAGGATCTTTGGTCGTTTCAGGTTTGCTAGCCCCGCCATCTAAACCATCAAAACTCGTTTGACCATCTTTGCGGGTTTCCAGATTAAGTGTAAGTCCATCTAAATTCAGTTGCGCTATTTCAACCTGTTTACTAAATAAAGGCATTAAAGCAACTTCAGCAACCACCTTATTCACTTTAATCATGGAAGCCTCAGCAAATCCTTGAGGATTGGAGAGTGAGATGTTGGATAACTCAATACCGATTGAAGGAAAAAAGGTCCAAGAAAGGTCATCTCCAATAACAAGATCACGTCCAGTTTTATCCTTTACTGCTTCAACCAATTCGGGCTTAAAATCATTTGGATTGAAAAAAAGCATTAGATAAGCAGTTAATGAGGCGAATAAGAGTAGCAATATGATAAAAAACCATTTTAAAATTTTCATAACAGGTTCCGTCTGAAGTGAGGATTTAGGTTACAGCATGTTCAATAAATCGAGTTGTTTACTCGAAATAGCCACACCATTTTCATCTGAATATAACATCATACCCGGCACAATTATAATGTCCGCGATAGCCAACTTAGGGTTTATTTCTCCAGCGTCCCGTTTTACGGTCTTAATTGGATTAGCCCCCAGAGCTTTAATTCCTATATCTAACTGGCTGAGCACTCCAACATCTCTAACACAGCCATTGATTACGATCCCTTCCCAGCCATTATTAACCGCATCCATGGCTATCATGTCTCCAAGAAGAGCTCTATTCAATGAACCACCACCATCTACAAATAAAACCTTACCTTTACCACTGGTTGTTAACACTTGTTTAACTTTAGAGTTATCTTCAAAACATTTGACTGTAATAATCTCCCCCCAGAATATTTTTCTCTTACCATACTGATTTAAACAGAGCGATAATAATGTAAGTTCATCTGCATAATGATCATAAAGATCGGGTAAAAGGTCCTGCATAGTAATCTCCTAAATCCATTTACTTCAGATTACCCTCTAATCTCCCTTTCAACAAGATGGCTCTACATGTGTTAAGTCGCTTAATATGTATTTATTTACGAATATACATATGAACCTCTTTAATAAGTTTGTTGAAAAGTCTATAATGAAATTTATAGTCAATTCTGACTCTGAACCAACTGTAATCTCTCTTTAAAAAGTGATCAATAATGAACAAGAATTTTGATTTACAAAGTGCACTAGCTGCATTGGATGAATATGGATATGATAAAAAGCAATCCAGTGATCTAGCTCAAGCTCGTAACAAGCAACAAATGAGTAAGTACATTGAATCTTTAGATTATAATCTTCGACGTTTATTAATATTGCAAGAGACTATTAATGAACTTGTTGTTAAAAAGAAACATCTAATAGTCCAACAAGAAAATATTCAAACATACAAGACTAAAGTGATCAACCTATCTCGACAATTCAATATATCTTATGACGATGTTATACAAATAATGCAAGATCAGGCCAACTAAACATTCTAATTTAATTGCTTTATTTAACATGGAATTCATTATTTCAGTTATATAATTTTCTCATTATAATGCCCACTTAATCAAATTGGCTTAGCCAGGCTAAGCATTTGACTAATATATGATTATCTCAAGAGATCACAGTTGCATTTATAAAAGTCTCATTCACGCCTATCCGTAGTTGAGCATGCCATCAAGTTATAGTGACATGCATCACGCTACACCTATTTAATCTCCTTATCATGTTAATTAACTATTTCCCTATATGATTAATTATCCTAAGTATTGTCTATTCACTGGTGATTTTTGGTTTGTATTTATCAGCAAATATTCTCTGGTAATATTTAACAAAGGGAACTCTAACTAACAGTAATGAGCATGTAAGTAGAATATAAATGCTAGGTTCAATCACTTCTGATTTAACCGACCAATAAAAATGTATAGGCACTAAGATAGCCACAAGATAAACAAAGTTATGCAACTGTTGCCAATGTTTTCCCATCTTACGCCTAATGGCTTTAAACGATGTTATCGATAGTGAAAACAAAATGATGTACGCCAATGCACCTACAAATATATAGGGCCTCTTTAATACTTCCTCAACAAGAAGTGACCACTCAAATAAGAGGTCTAAACTGATAAAAGATAAAATATGCAGACTTGCGTAAGCGAATACATACAGGCCTACAACTCGTCGAGTCTGGATCAATATCCCTAGTTTAAATTTACGTGCAACAGGAGAAATAGCCAAAAGTATGACTAAAGTATTCAACGCTCCTATACCTGTGTAATGAATAATAAATTGAACAGGATCGCCTCCAGCTTGATCCGAAAAAACTAACAGGGCTAAGTAAATTATTGGCAGGATTGCAACGCTATGGATAACCACTTTCAACCCAAATAGATGTTTCATTGTTAATCGCATTGATAACTCCAGACTCGTTCAATATAGTGCAAATAAGTCTATTCTCGTCACTAATGAACAAGCTTAAAGACTGCTTAGAAATTCCTTGTTAAATCGATCCCTTGATATAAACCAGCAACTTGCTCCTCATATCCATTAAAAGGCTGTGTTTTAATTCGTTTAGCTGAAAATAATCCACCTTCACCGATCCGCCTTTCACTCGCCTGAGACCAACGAGGATGATCAACGTTGGGGTTTACATTGGCATAAAAACCATACTCTTGCGGAGCAAGTTGATTCCAACTTGTTGGTGGTCGTTTATCCAGAACTCTGATCCGAACTAAAGACTTAATACTCTTAAAACCATACTTCCATGGGACAACCAAACGTATAGGCGCACCATTTTGTGGCGGTAATGTTTTACCATAAAGACCTACCGCTAAAAATGACAGATCATTCATCGCCTCCGCGATGGTCAGTCCTTCCACATAAGGATAATGGATCCCACCGCCCATTAAACGGCTCTTTTGTCCCGGCATCTGTTCAGGATCAAATAGTGTTTCAAATGCGATATATTTAGCGTTACTGGTCAATCCTGCTTTTTTAAGCAAAGAGGCTAAAGGAAAGCCAACCCAAGGGATAACCATAGACCAAGCCTCGACACACCTTAAACGGTAAGTACGCTCTTCAAGCATCATCATCTTGGTCAAGTCATCAAGTCCTAATGTGATCGGATGATCAACCTCACCATCAATAACCAGTGTCCACGGGTCTACCTTCATCTGTTGTGCATTTTCTGCTGGATCAGACTTACTCGTCCCAAATTCATAGAAGTTATTATGGCGAGTCACCTTATCAAAAGGCGTCTTAGCTTCGTTTACCTCAAAGCCTTTATTTACAGTGAATGCCAACACAGAGGTGATAAAGGGAGTATTGGACTTACTCTCCCCAAATAGATCAAAAATACCAGCCTGAACGTGACCAGGAATACTCGCTCCCACCGCACCTAAACCTAAGGCTTTAATGATATTTCGACGGTCATTGAACACTGATTCAGGAGTGGTGTCTGAACTTTTTAATGTGTCCCAAGATGCTCTCTTTATAAAATGCATTGAATAGCCCTTTTAGTTTCTTAACAGATAAGACCGTATTATTGTCGATTCAATTTCAGTTAACCGTTTAGCGACTATTTCTGTTAAATGAATTTAAAAATCATTACTCACTTAATTATACAATATCAGTTTATTTTTTGACGATAGAAGCACTCGACCGATAACACTACAGCAACATGCGGTTAAGAGTTATTCATTTACTCGCATCCTACTTGAACAAGCTGAGCTGAAATGCGAATCTTAGGGCTCTCATTGACCAAGGCCATCTTTCATGCCCATTGATATTGTACTATCCGTTCCCGAAATCATCGTTCTTATCGCGATCTCTTTTCTCTCTATACTCATTGGTGCTCTGATAAATCAAAAGCTCACAAGGCGCCGCTGGGAGATGTCTAAAGCACATATAGAGAATATTCATCAGCAAGAGATAGAACAATATCAACAAGAGTTACAACATAAAGAGTCAGTACTATGTGAAAAGGAGCAGCAACAGGAACAGGTGCAATTTAAGCTTGAACAACAGCTATCAGCATTAGGAAAAGCCCAAGCCGATGCTCACAGATGCACTGGATTAGAGTTACAGCTTAAAGATTCTCAACGTAAATTAATGGAAGCACAACTGGCGCTATCTAAGTCAAACGCTATGCAGCAAACACTCACGGTAAAATTTACCGCAGAGCAACAAGCACTCGAAGATAAACTGCAATTACTGGAAACGGCCGAGATTAGATTGAATACCCAATTTGAAAATCTGGCAAATAAAATATTCGAAGAACGGTCAGTCAAGTTTCAGCACCAAAACAGCACCCAACTTGACTCCGTGCTTGCGCCTTTCAAGCAGCAGCTAGAAAGCTTTAGAAAGCAAGTGAGTGAATCTTATACTCATGAGCAATCACAGCGTAGTGCATTTAATCATCAACTTGAATCCCTCAAAGCACTGAATATGCAGATGAGTCAAGATGCCGTTAACCTTACCAATGCGTTAAAAGGTGATAATAAGCAGCAAGGTAATTGGGGAGAAGTCATTTTAGAACGCGTCTTGCAGGAGAGTGGTTTACGTGAAGGCCACGAATATGATACCCAAACCGAGCTGAAGAATGATGATGGCAAGCGCTTTAAACCCGATGTCATTGTCCACCTTCCAGAAAACAAAGATGTCGTGATAGATGCAAAAATGTCTTTGGTCGCCTACGAGCGTTACTTTAACAGTGATGATGACACAATACGTATGCAGGCACTCAAAGAGCATGTGATTTCTATACGTAGCCACATTAAAGGGCTAAGCAACAAAGATTACCAAAAGCTGCATGGGCTAACGAGTTTAGACTATGTATTAATGTTTATTCCGTTAGAGCCCGCGTTTCTTCTCGCTCTTGAGCACGACCCAAGCTTGGTTAACTATGCACTTGAACATAACATCATGATCGTTAGCCCAACAAACCTGCTCGTTGCATTGAGAACCATCAACAATATTTGGCGTTACGAGTACCAAAATCAAAATGCACAACATATCGCCAAGCAAGCTGGAAAAATATACGATAAACTTTGTGGCTACATTGAAGATATGGAAAAGTTAGGTCGAGCTATAGAGGGGGCTGAGAAAAGTTATGCTAACGCCATGAATAAACTTACCAGCGGTAAAGGTAACTTAGTCAAGCAAGCCCATCAGATGCAACAACTAGGTGTAGACACAAGTAAAAAGCTAGATCAACGTATGCTAGATCAAGCGCTATCTGATTATCGGTTAGATGATAAACAGCTCAACTGATTATCCCTTAGTTAGACAAGCAAATAATATGGATATTAAAAGGAAAAATAGAAATGCACATGCGGTTAATTGGCATTTTAAAACATCTTGTATCAGATATAGGTCCTTTATTGCTTGTCCTTGCAAGTATCATGATGGGAAGCATTGCTCATGCTGGTCAACTTAGCCAAGAGCAACAAACCTATCTTGATGCTCGCAAAGCCTTAGATAAAAAGCAAACCAAGGAATATGCCCGCTTAAGAACCCAACTCGCCGATTATCCCTTAAGCGTTTATCTGGATTACCATGCCAACATCAAAGCTATTTTGACCTACAAAGGGATAAAAGCAGATAAAGCATTGCAACAATTTAACGACACCCCCCTTTTTAATTCTGCTAGACACCGTTACCTCAAGCACGTTGGCGCTCAAAAGCGTTGGGCAGATTTTTTAACCATAAGCCCGACTCCTCCAAATAATGTCACTTTACAGTGTTATTACTACCGAGCGGAGCTGTTCCAAGGCAACAAAGAGCAAGCCTATAAAGGTGCTAAATCACTTTGGTTATACGGAAAATCCCGCCCTAAGGAGTGTGATCCCCTCTTCAAAGCATGGCAAAAATCAGGAGGAATGACCCAAGAGTTAATTTGGTCTCGTATGTTATTAAGTTTTAACGCTAACCAATATGGTTTATTAACTTATCTGTCTCGAAAAGTCACCAGCCAACAGCAAACGGCCAAGACATTAGTTGCCGTATACAAAGATCCCAGAAGCTTACGCCACATCCAAAAATATTCCACTTCGGCAAAAAACTATGCCGACATTGTCGATGCCGGCTTACGAAAACTGGCACGAAAAGACCTTAAACAAGCCGTAAAGCTCTATGCCAGTTATCAAAAGACAGGCAGATTTAGCGATTATCAGGGACGTAAGCTAAGTCGCTATTTAGTTAGACGAGCAGTCATACGACAAGAAGAGCAACTAAAAGGGTTTGTCGACACCATGCTGCCCCTGCTTGACAGTGATGACCTTGTGGAGCTAAGGCTTAGGTGGGCCATACGTGAGAACGACAGCCAAACAATCACGACTACCCTTCCTCTGCTTAGTGAGCAAAAACAGGCAAAATCAAGATGGCAATATTGGCAATCCAGAGAGAAAAAGAACCATAGTGCTGCTGACAGTAAAATGCTAAACGACTTAAGCCAACAGCGTAATTTCTATGGGTTTTCAGCCGCTAATGAGCTGAATTTAGCCTATCAACTCCAAGATGAATTGTCAGTGAGTGACACACTAAGTCGTCAAAAACTCGCTGATGATTCAGGCTTAAGCCGAGTGATTGAACTGCTCGCGTTAGATAAAACCATTGATGCAAGAGCTGAATGGGTACTCATGCTCAGACGACACAATAAAATGATGCAGAAAGAATACGCTGTTTTAGCATTAGAGAACCAATGGCACTCACTCGGTGTACAGGCCAGTATTCAGGGAAAACTGTGGAACGATATGACGATTCGTTTTCCCTATGCAGCTAATGATGAATTTACTAAGGCAAGTAAGCAATATCAGGTTAATATCGACGAAATTAGGGCGATAGCTAGACGAGAAAGTGCATTTTACTCCTATGCAACCTCCGGTGCTGGTGCAAGAGGTTTGATGCAACTCATGCCAGCAACAGCAAAAGAGACTGCAAAAAAACAGAGATTAAAATACAAAAATAAACGCAGCTTATACCAAGCTAATATTAATATACCACTTGGCTCGGCTTACTACTCCTCCTTACTAAAACAATTCAACAACAATCGCGTACTTGCAACAGCCGCTTACAACGCAGGTCCACATAGGGTAAAAGGTTGGCTAAAAGTATCTGATGGGCAATTAGATGTCATTGAGTTTATAGAATCACTTCCCTTCACTGAGACTAGAGAATATGTACAAGCAGTGTTAAGTTATCGGGTGATTTATCAAATAAAACAGGGAAAAGAACCTGAATTATTCTCCACTGCAGAACTAAATTTCAAATACTAAGATGCTACACCTTCCGATTAGGTTTAAAAGGGGCAATGTAAACAGCAATCACCCAAGACTAACCTTTACCTTAAGTGTATAAAAATCAATCAAACAGACCTTGCTAACGTGAAAGTTAACTATAGATACATTAGAATGTGAATAACAATGATTTAGATTAAGGGTATAATCTTACCGATGATCACACTCGATACACTTTTTTTGAGCGCTGAGTATCAGCCTCTTATTAATGCTAAAAGTTTACATGTTTGCGGTTATGAGGCGTTATCACGTTTTAATGATAAGCAAGGGATCTCTACTCCGCCCAATATCATCTTTGAGCAACTCCATGAACAAAGCTATCTACTTTCAGTTATTGAATACAAGGCAAAAGCTTTTCAAATTGAGCATTCAGATCTAACACTTCCTCTATTTTTAAATCTAGATCCCCATGCCGCAGAGCATAATTTTGATGAGATGCTCATCCTTTTATCCTCTCGAGCTAAGATCACCGTAGAGCTTATCGAAAATACCTGTATTAACGATGCCAAGCTCTCAAGCAAGCTCCTTTCTCAGCTTAAAGCCAAACAAATAAGCGTTGCACTTGATGATATCGGTGCGCCTCACTCAATGATCTCATTAGATCTCCTGAGTCAAGTCAACACGCTCAAATTCGATATCGATTGGTTTAATAAAACCTCCCCCAATGACCTTCACCTGATAAAAGCATTAATTCAGTTTGCCAAATCCAGCAATAAACTCTGTGTCTTAGAAGGAATTGAGACACTAAAACAACTTGAACTGGCACGAGAGCTTGAGATCGATCTAGTGCAAGGCTTTTTATTCAAGGAACTGTTTGTAACAGCCTCGGCTTCAATCGCCTTAATGCCATAATAATCGGTATGATAGCTTGAAAAATGTGACTACCGAGACAAACTAAACTGGATCATAGCTGTTGTTTGCCCCATAGTTTGTTTATCAATCAGTTAATCAGTTAATCAGTTAATCAGTTAATCAGTTAATCAGTTAATCAGTTAATCAGTTAATCAGTTAATCAGTTAATCAGTTAATCAGTTAATCAGTTAATCAGTTAATCAGTTAATCAGTTGCAGAACAATAAGGGAGTGGGATGACACAGCAAAGTATTTCTCAGATAATTACGCAGCTGGAAATGGTGCTTTTAGGCAAACCGGAACAAATTAAGTTAGCACTAACCTGCATTCTGGCTAAAGGCCATCTGCTTATCGAAGATCTCCCAGGTATGGGCAAGACTAGCCTATCACACGGTATCGCACAGACTTTAGGGTTAAGTTACCAAAGGGTACAATTTACCAGCGATATGTTACCCGCCGACATCTTAGGCGTTTCTATATTTGACAGTGATCAATCTCAGTTTATTTTTCATCCGGGACCGATATTTAAACAGATGGTCTTAGCCGATGAGATAAATCGAGCCAGTCCGAAAACCCAAAGTGCCCTGCTCGAAGCCATGGCAGAAAACCAGATCACCGTTGATGGCATTACGCACCCGCTACCAAGCCCTTTTTTTGTTATTGCCACTCAAAACCCCAGTGAACAATCAGGTACCTTCCCTCTACCTGAATCACAATTAGATCGGTTTATGATGCGGCTCTCTATTGGTTATCCCAATGCCGAAGCTGAGCTCGAAATGCTCAAAAACCATGTTCAATCCACTCAGATCTCAACTCTTCCTCAATGCATCACTCAACTTGAACTGATTGAGCTACAACAGATGGTCGACAAGGTCACCGCTTCTGATGCACTCCTAGGCTATATTTTGGCCTTGATCGATGCATCTCGAGTCCAAAAAGAGGGATATGGACTTTCCCCCAGAGCGAGCAAAGCCCTACTTCAAGCAGCAAAAGCGTGGGCCTTCATTCAAGGTCGAAGTTACCTAGTTCCTGAAGATGTTCAAGCCGTATTCTCATCGATAGCCGAACACAGGATCCGCAGCAGCAGTCAACAACAAGGTGAAGCTGTTTCACAAAAAATACTTAGTAATATCAATCCTATTTTATAGATGTACACAATGAATACGATGGAAAGCAACCGCAGGACACAAGGACGCGCAAAGCAATGGTTCAACCAGTGGCTAGCGAGACGGTTACCGCCGGCATCTAAGGTCACGTTAGCTCACAAGAGCGTGTTTATTTTACCCACTGGATTTGGTTTATTATGGTTGTTTTTAGTCCTACTTCTTTTTCTGTTTGGCACTAACTATCAGAATAATTTAGTCATAGGGTTAAGCTTACTCCTCCTTAGTGTCTTTAATACCTGCATTATTTATAGCTACCGAAATTTGGCCGGGCTGACAATCTCCTCAAAATCTAGCCCTCAGGCCTATGCTGGTGAAACCTTAGTTTTTCCTGTCCGTTTATATGCCAAACAGCCACAATTTTCAGTCTTGATCAATTACCCCAACAATCAAGTTAAACGCATAGAAAAAGTCACAAAGGAGTCTGAAACGACGCTGATTCCCTTTGATAATTCACGCCGCGGGATCATCTTCCCCGGCAGGCTAAAAATCGAATCCTGCTACCCTTTAGGTTTATGCCGGGCTTGGTCTCATGTGGATCTTGACAATCAACATCTGGTTTTTGCTACCCCACTCGATGCTCAAGAGCGACTCATGCATTTTAATAATAGCCATGACTATATTGCTAATGATCAGGGTGGGCATATTCCTGGGGTGGATGAATTTAAAGGCTTAAGACAACATATTCCTGGTGAGTCACTAAAGCAGGTTGCTTGGAAACAACTTGCCCAAGGTCGTGGCATGTTAACAAAAGAGTTCCAACAACCCCAAGGACAACCACAGTGGCTAACATTGACAGATCTTACCTCTGCCGACCTCGAAACTAAATTAAGTCAATTAACCAGTTCGGTGAACAAGTTAAGTGAAAAACGACAGGTTTTCGGACTGATAGTAGGGGATAAAATCATCCCTCCCTCAGAAGGTGAGAGTCACAGGATTAACTGTTTACAAACCCTAGCACTTGTCCCTGCAAACCAGAGACTGGACGATGAGTAAATCACAGCAAGAGATAATTTCTCGCCACAGTCTATTGTGGTTACTATTTGCCAACATCGCGATATTAATACCCTTATATGACAAACTGACCCCATGGAGTCTGGCAATTTGTGGGATCTGCTTATTATGGCGCCTTGGTATTTTTATCGGTAAAGTCGCTAAACCACCACGAATTTTAGTTACCTTTCTAGCACTAGGATCTGCAGTCACATTAGCCTTAATCACCAGCAAAATAGGCCTACTTAACGGACTCATTAACCTGCTTGTTCTGGGCTACGCGCTTAAATATATAGAGATGAGAGAAAGACGTGACGTCAGAATCGTCGTATTAGTGGGCTACTTTCTTATCGCCTTTACTTTTATCAACCAGCAATCAATCTTATTTACAGCCCTTCTCAGCTTTATTACGATTATTAATACTTGCGTCTTGGTTAGCCTTTATCGTGAAGGTGATAAGATCAAAGAAACAGCCAAGATGGGAACTAAGCTGATATTTCAAAGCTTACCGCTGGCACTTCTGCTTTTTATCGTACTGCCAAAATTGCCACCACTGTGGTTAGTACCACCAGACAGTTCAACAACCACAGGTTTATCAGATCAAGTGAGCTTTGGCGATATAGAAAAACTCACTCGTTCAGCAGCGTTGGCATTTAGAGCTGACTTTGGTCGGGCACCGCCAGCTAACCATTTGTTGTATTGGCGAGCACTGGTAATGGAAGATTATGATGGGAAAAAGTGGACACAACACGAGAGTATTACAGATATAGAAGACGATGTTCCATATACCGTCCCAACCAGAAAAAAACCGACAGGCAGCGCACTAGATTACAGCATCATTGCCGAGCCTAGCTACCAAAATTGGTTATTTGGGCTCGATGTCGCCTTTAGTAATAATAACGAAATAATCAATTTGCCCGATCATAGGCTCTATGCCAAAAGAAGCATAGATCAGCAATTCCAATATAAAGTTAATTCTTATCTCACCTCCCCAATGGATTTAATGCTTCATAATAAGGTGAAACAGATAAATGTAAACTTGCCTGACAGGAGTAATCTAAAGACCCGCGCTTTTGCCGCTAAGTTAACCCAAGCGTATCCCAACCCGATGCATAGATTAAATGCCTTAATGAGTTATTTTAATCAAGAAACATATTTTTATACCTTAACGCCCCCTCCTGTAGGCCCGCAACAAATAGACGACTTTCTGTTTGAAAACAAAGCAGGGTTTTGTGTGCATTATGCCAGTGCTTTTACTTTCATCGCCAGAGCCTCAGGTATTCCGACTCGACTCGTTACCGGCTATCAGGGTGGTGAATGGAATGAACAAGCGGGTTACCTTAGCGTATATCAATATATGGCCCACGCCTGGGCTGAAGCTTGGATTGAAGGCAAGGGATGGGTCAGATTTGATCCGACTGCTATGATAGCACCAGAGCGTGTTTTAGAGGGGTTCGATGCCTTCTTTCAACCTGAGTCAAGTTATCTACTCAACAGTCCTTTTAGTTCATTAAGATTAAGGGAGTTTCCACTGTTAAATACATTAAGGGTCTCTTTTGCCAGTTTGGACTATTACTGGAGTGTTTGGGTATTAGGCTTCGATTCAAGTAAACAGGAGCAAGTGCTTCAAAAATTATTAGGGAAAGTCACCCCAGAAAAGTTATCCCTATTGATGCTCCTAGCAATACCGGTGATCAGTCTCACCATAGCCTTCAGTGCCGGAATTCTTTACTTCAACAGAAACAAAGACCCACTCACAACAAAATACCTGCAAGTCTGCGGTATGTTAGCTGGTAAAGGAGTGAGTCGACGTCAAGGTGAAGGGCCTATCGACTACAATAAGCGAGTTGAATTTGCCGTCCCAGCGATTGCTTCTGCGTTTGAACAGTTCACCCAATATTATGTGGCGCTGAAATATCAACCACTGAGTAAACAGACAAGTGAAAAGCTCTCTAAACTGTACTTTATCCTCTTCAAACAGATAAAAGCTAAACTCTCCTAAATATTTATCTTACAAAGTAACCTTTTGTAAATGCGTTCCCGTACATATCTATGCCGTAATTCGATATACCGATCACAGACTTTTCATTATCCTATCTCAGACTATTTACGGTTCTCTAAGCGGATAACTAACTTGATTGCAGTCCAGACATCATCTATGGCGCAAATTTTGTTGTCCACTAACCCCATGGGCAATGCGATACTTCGCACCAGATGATCATTCACTTCAGACGGGATCCGAGCACTTTTCTTCGGCCAGGAAACCCAGATAGTGCCATCTTGCTTGATCAGCGCGAGGTGCAGAGTTAACTGTTCAGTCAGCTCTGCTGCAGAAGTGATAAAAATATGCACCAAGTCTTCACCCCAACAAGCTTCAGGCAAAAACATCACCCCAGGCGGCAACATGCCTAATATTTGCTGATAATGGTCAGGGGCATTATACAGATAGACACTGTCCCCCTCTTTTATACCCAGTTTTAAATACAGGGATTTACCTGCAGTTGTTAACGTCATACTAGATTTCATCACGCCCCCGCCATGCCGGCATTGTCGCCATGTAATTCCTCGTTTTTTGAGCTATCTGTTCAAGGCTTAATGTGGGCTCTACCCGAGCCAGCCAGCGCTCCATCTTGGCAAACACCTCCTCGTAAGGCTTTAAGCTACCATTATCATCAACACAGTATTGGCAATATTCCCCTTCATGATCAATCACCATACCGCAACTACCGCAGTGCATCTCTATCCCTGTTCTTGTTGCTTGTTTAGCTGTCATCTCGTTTTCCTCGGTTCATTTATCTAATAACATGAGTAATAAGATTAAAGATTCAAATTAAAGGCCTTGGTTATCGGCAGTCGCGCCGCCCGCAAAGCGGGTAATAGACCACCAAGCACACCTATAACAATCGCCAGCCCCACCCCATTCAATACCACGGTGGGAGATAGCGTGAAATCAAACACGATTTGAGTGAAATTTCGCCCTCCCAATGTGGAAGCGACAATGCCATCCACCATATAATAAGCGATGACAATGCCAGCAATGCCTCCCACAATGGCGTACAACACCGACTCCAGCATGATTGACCAAAATATGGCCCAGCCATTAAAGCCTATCGCCCTCAACGTCGCGATATCACCCGCCCGCTGAGAGACTGCAGAGTACATCGTATTCAAGCTTCCCGCTAACGTCCCTAGTGCCATGATAATGGCCAGCGGCCACCCCAAATAAAACAAAAAGTCTGCCGTCCCTGAAGCTTGTTGTTTAAAGTATTCAGCTTCAGTAAACACCTCGGCATTGAGTCTGTCATCTGCCGCAATAAACACCTGAATACTGCTGATATCACCGGGGTTTTCCAGCCTTACTCGCAATAACTGCACACTGCCAGCGCGATTAAACTGGCTTTGTACTATTTTTGCATCGGCCCAAAGTTCACTATCAAACACTGAGCCCTTACCACCGAAAATACCCACGACTTTCCACACATTGCGACCCAACTTAATCTCACTGTTAAGCTCCAATCCACTGAACTGCTTCACGGCTGCTTGGCCAACGACAATTTCATTCATGCCCGGCGTGAACATCCGTCCCTCAAGCAAAGCCAAATTATCTCTTAGTGCAACCCCCTCAAGATCGATTCCTCGCAGAGGTAAATTAACCTTATCGCCACCCGCCCTTTTAGTGCCATTGACGATGACGTACAGTTCTGACGAAACCTCAGGTAAACCTTGAATGCGGGCAATACCTGGGGCATTTTTAATAATATTAACCACCTCAGGCGTGAAAGAGCTATTGAGTTCAGATTGGGAGCCATTACGTAAAATAATGGCTAAATCATCTGAGCCTGAACTTGCTACCGTGGCTGAAAAACCACTGTTCATCGCCAGAAAAACCTGCAGTACGGCTATCACAACCGCAATCGAGATAAGGATGACGAGGGTTTCCCAAAAGCGATTGGGAATAGTTTTTATATTCATCAGCGTGATAGCGCCGATCTGTTGCATAAACATAGACATGATTCAGCTCCTGCGCAGTGCGTCAACGGTATTCAACGACATCGCTCGGTAGGCGGGCAACGCACCCGTGATCCCTCCCAGCAATAACATGTACATCACAGCTTGCAGTACGGTTGAAGGTGTCAACAGCAATGCAGGCACTATCGATTGGATCTGTGGAATTTTTCCCATTGCATCCAGCGCAAAATAGGACAGTGTTAAACCAATAGTGCCGCTGCTCAAGGTTAAAAACATAGCCTCACTTAACACCAACTTGAATATCTGCGGCCGAGAAAAACCCAGCGCCTTTAACACGCCAATCTCACGAGTACGCTCTCTCACCGTCATCGAAATGGAATTGCCCACTACCAGTAAAATGGCAAAGAAGACCGCAGACAATACCGCGGTGATAATCAAACCTATACTGCCAAGTTGCTCCACAAACGCCTTGTTGAATTGACGTTCAGTCGTTGTACGGGTTTCAGCAATTGAGTTTTCAAATCGATCGTCAATGCCCACCATTATTGCGTCATTACCTTTGGCATTTTCCGTGGTCAGCACCATCCAGCCGATGGTGTTGCCTCCTGATGTTCGGGTTTGAGCGAAATAATCATAGTGAAGGAACAGTTGATCTGTATCGGTTTGGGCATCTTTGCCATCATAAATACCCGATATCAATACTTCCCAGTCCTGACCTCCCGACTTATGGGAAAACAAGTTGGAGGAGACAGCCACCTTATCCCCGACTTGCCAGCCATACCGCTCTGCCATCGCTCTGCCAACAAGCATTCCCACTGGCGTTTGCTGCCAATTAATAAGCATTTCATCATCCAACACGTAATTGTCATAAACAGACAGATAAGTATCGGCGTCCACCGCATAACCAATGAGCGGATCAGTTGGATCAAGGTAATAGGCACCAAACCAACTGGCGTGAGTGAGTTGTTTTACGCCATCCATGGTGTTGACTTTATTGATATAGGAATAAGGCAGAGGTTGAGTGAAATTAATTTTGTTCATCACAATCAGTCTGTCATTCGCCGCCAGCTCAGCACCAGACTCGAACGCACTGTAAAAAGAGCCCAAAAAACCAAAAAGAAAAAAGGCCACAATTAAGGCGAAAGTATTGAGAAACCAACGTACTTTGTTCCTGCTAATGTTATGAATGAGTAGGAAAAAACTGTTCATGTCACCACTCCCTTTTCTGCCACCAGCTCACCAGAAACCCCAGCAGTGTCTATCTTTATATTGCTTGCTTTCTGGGTAACAACTTCTTCTTTGATGACGACGGCTTCCTTGTTAACGATCACCCCCTTATCCAACTCCACACGGTGTTTAGCATACTGGGCAGCCAACGGATCATGGGTCACCATGATGATGGTTTTCTTAAACTCTTGATTGAGTAAACGCAGAATATCCAGCACTTCAGTCGCGGTTTCCCTGTCTAGGTTTCCCGTCGGTTCATCACACAGTAAAATATCCGGATCGCCGACTATCGCTCGCGCCACAGCCACTCGTTGGTTTTGTCCGCCAGACATTTCATTGGGCTTGTGGCCTTTTCTATCAACAAGCCCCACCAATTCAAGTGCTGCCATCACTTTTTCTCGCCGCTGACGTCGGGTCAACTGACGTAATAACAAGGGCAATTCGACATTACCTGCGGCGCTTAACATCGGCATCAAATTAAAAGACTGAAACACAAAACCTACATGCTGTGCCCGCCAAGCTGATAGTTCAGCTTCTGCTGTGCCATGGTATTCTCGGCCACGATAAAGCACACTTCCCTGTGTGGGTTTATCAATGCCGCCGATTAAATTGAGTAAAGTTGTTTTACCTGAGCCAGATGGACCCATAATCACCAAAAAATCTCCTTGGTTAATATCCATGTTCAGGTTTGAAAAAATAGATACTTCAGATTTACCTTTAGTAAAACTTTTTGACAAAGACTTTATTTCAAATAATTTTTCTACATCCATAATTAAATCCTAATGCTTTGGCATTCCAATTATATTAAAAAACATTGCCAACTCAGAGAAGTAACATCATTACCTGATACTATTAGCAATTCCATTTACTCGTTTTAACCTAGCCCTATAACCCTGCAATAAGTGACTATCACTCATTGAATTAATTTAAGAAAGAAACTGTCACCCCCATACCTGGCAGTATTTTTTCATTAAGTTCCCTTATCTTTATTCGAACTCGAAAAACACCTTTAGCTCTATCTGCTGCCGGAATAATAGCCTCAACATAAGAAGATATACTCTCGCCTTTATAAGCATCTAGAATGGCGTTGACCTGTTGTCCACTGAATACTTTCCGGATATACGCTTCATTTACCTCAACTTCAATCTCAAGGGAGGCCATATCCACCAAGGTGCAAATACCGGTTCGGGTAAACCCTCCACCAGCTGAATCCGGTGATACAACCTCCCCCATTTGAGCATTTTTTTCGATCACAACACCATCAAAAGGCGCCCGTACAGAGTGCTTGTCATACTTCAGCTGCTTAAGCTGTATTTCCGCCCTCATCCGCGCTATCTCAGCATTGGCTACCAACAATGCATTTTCATATTTAAGTAAACGAGTTTGCGCCTGAGTGAACAACTCTTCACTGACAAACTGTGATTTTCTCAGAGCTTGCAATCGTAATATTTCACGCCGAGACTCATTGATATCAGCTTCTAGCGCTGGAATAGCGACCCTATTCACCTGCAGATTGCTATTCCCTAAATTGAGTTCTGCAGCGGCCAGAGCTCTATCCAAAACCGCTAATACCTGTCCCTTGTGGACTCTGTCGCCCTCTTCAACCAAGACCTGACGTAGTAAACCACTGAGCTCAGATGATACCGTCGCTGCGCGGCGAGCAACCACGTAACCAGAAGCATCTAGCACGACAGCAACGCCATTACCCGATGTTGCACTCAGAGAATGACTCACAGATCCAAGTTCACTCTTTGACAAATGATCGTTAGTACTCGAATTATTATTCGATGGAGAAACCTCAACTGCTTGAACATGTTTATCACTAACAACATCAGAACTATTCCCATCAAAAAGAACATCACCGCTGTTAATATCAAATAAGAAAAAGTAAATAACCCAAAAGAATATAATTATCGAAATAAATATAATAATCTTCGACCTTATTCTATTTTCATTTACTGACGTGTCATTTTTTAACTTGTTCAGCAAATGTTTTTTATCAGACACAAAGCCTCCATCAAACTGTTTTATATAACAGTATCAACATTGGTTTTTATAAAACAAGGATATAAAAACAGTGAGATAATAATCATGGACGTCGTCTATTAATACGGCCATGACACACTCAACCTATGACAATTGAAATACTCATTAATTGTGCATATTCTACGATTAATTACATCCGTCATTAGTACATAAACATCTTGGCCCCAGCTCCCCATTCTTGCCTTATTGCTTCTAAACCTGGTCCAATTGGCCCCTCTCCCGTTTGAGGGTATTTCTCCGGCCCTACTGTTAGATGCATCATCATGCCACCGGGATATTCTCCATCATTGGTAATATGGGGCGCGGTATGACAATGCATGGGCCAATCGCCAGGGTTATTGGTTCTCAAAATGAAATCTTTACGCTCAGCAGGGCCGATAGGCATGGTGTCCATCTCTATGGGACTCTCCATCGGCGCGCCATCTTTATGGGTAACCAAAAATGTATGCCCATGAAGATGTATATAGTGCTCCTGAGTGCCAGCATTAATAAAACGCAGCCGAATGGTATCGCCCACCTCGGTATGTATTCCCTGAGTACCTGGAAATGACCTGCCGTTAATGGTAAAGAAGTTAGCCCCTAAGATCTCCCTCGGATGCCCCGGCTTTCCCTGCTGCGCATAACTGCTATCCCACTCTTGCAACACGTACACCAGATCTTGATCGACCTCAGGATCTGGCTCTTTGGGCAAGACAATGAATGCCCCACTAAGTCCCCTTGCCATATGCTCATTAGTTTTTACATGACAATGATAAAAATGGGTCCCAGCAGGTCTTGCAATAAACTCGTAGGTAAACACCTCTCCAGGTTCTACTGGCTTAGGCGCATTCGAATCGTGCTGGGCATGTTTTCCTCCCATGCTTGGATGAGGCGCGCCATCCATACGCTGGGGACTGTATAACCCATGGGAGTGTATGGTATGCGGTACCGTCGTCTCATTAATCAAAGTTATGCGGATCCAATCCCCCTCTCGAGCGACCAAGGTTGGACCAGGAATTTTGCCACCAAAAGCCCACACCTTATAGTCGGTTCCATCCGCCAACGTCAATTGACTATCCGTGACAACCATCTGGTACTCCCACACGGTTTTATCCCCCTCGATAAAAGGACCTTTGCTAACAAACAGACGAGCAGCATCGTCATCTTCCGGCGGCTTAGCCCCGTTCCAGTCGGTACTATAGTTCGCTATCAGTTTCTCAAACTCCCCTAAAGCCTGAATCTTCTGTCCATTTCCTATATCGTGTTTTTCAACAAGTGAACTCCCATGTCCACTATGTTCATGATGTGGTGTCTGGACTGCTGTTATATCACCGTTAAGATCTATTGACGTGACACCTGCAGCTACAACACTCAATGACAGCAGCGTAGCCCCCATCATAATCAGCGAAATAGCCAGAAAACCAGCTAGCATCAATAACGTCTTCATAGGTATCGGCTCATGGTTAAAGCAGAGTGAATCCCCGAAAAGCCGCTAGAAAGCTTCAATATATGATCCATAGGCTGGTAACGTCCCACATTAGCAACATAGTCCAAATCACAACCATGATCCGGACGCTGTAGATTAATGGTCGGGAACACAAATTGATATTTCAGCGAAAGCGCACAAGCTGCAATCTCGATGGCATTTGATGCGCCTAACGCATGACCTACCATCGCCTTAAGTGAGTTCACTGAGATGTCATGGGCATGCTCGCCAAGTACCGCTTTAATAGCATTCGTTTCACAGATATCGTTCTGGGGTGTTGAGCTTCCGTGTGCATTGACGTGGTCTATCTGCTGGGGGCTCAGCTCAGCCCGCTCTAAACAGATCTCCATACAATCAGCCAAAGCGGTGCCTTCTTCAGGTAAATCCGTCATATGAAAGCAGTTGTTCAAGGAGTGATAACCCCCTATCTCGCCATAAATATGCGCGCCTCGCGCCAATGCGAACTCTAGCTCCTCTAGCACTAAAATTGCCGCCCCCTCACCCAGAACAAACCCATCCCGACCATAAGAAAATGGACGGGATGCACTTGTTGGATCATCAGCACGTTTACTTAACGCACCCAAGGCATCAAACGCGGCATACACCACAGGCGTAATTGGCGCTTCTACTCCACCACAAATACAGATATCACTTTGCCCTGATTGAATATATTCAGCTGCGGTGCCGATGGCATCCAAACCAGAAGTACAACCGGTAGAGATGGTTAATACCTGTCGATTGCAACCAAACAGATTAGCGATAAGGTGACTCATACCATGAAAACACATCTCATCTAACAAGGTGTCTGGCGTTCGACTTTGGTCAAGCTTGCCATTCACATCCATTGATAGAAAACTGTGTTCCATCGCAGTAGTTTCACCCACTGCAGTACCCAGTACTACAGATTTTCGCGCATGACTGTGATCAAAACCTCCCATCCCCAAACCTGCATCATCTATTGCCAGTGTATAACCAGTGAATGCCATGTCCATCAACCTTCCTTTTACACCACCGGCATTCAAAAATGCTCCTGCTGGCACTGCGGCAACAATGGGCGATCTCAAATGGTCAAATAAAGGGAAATCATTAATGTTATCAAGCGCGGTTACTCCATTACGGCCAGTTTTCAGTCCCTGCCAAAAATCCCGATTGCCGACACCGATTGGTGTTACAGGACCTAGGCCCGTTATCACGACACGCTTTCTCTGTTTATTATTCTGGTTCATCATTCATTTGCGAGACAGCCCTCATCCATCAGGGCGGGATAGCATCCGTCAGTCGACGGCCATGTGCTCGACTCTCCATTTATGCAGCTATCAATTTATTCTAGTTAATCTAACAAATTCAACTTGAGCAACCTATCCATGTAAACCAGTGCTCAACGCCTTCCCTTGGGGTTTTCTGTGTTACTCAATTGACGTAGATAGACCACTAGCGCTTCAATATCTTGGTCTTTAATCAAGGCCCCCCAGGCTGGCATCAAGGTTGATTTATCCACCGATACCCCACCAAACTTAATCACTTTAAAAAGGTGCTCATTAGAGAGTTTTTCCATCTCCTTGGCTGAGGTGTGATTTCTCGGTTCCTGAGCCAAGAAACTTGAATTGAGCCCCAAGCCATCACCACTTATTCCATGACATTGAGAGCACGCAATCTGATAGATTTTCTCTGCCCGACCTTCGATATCCGTTACATCCTGTGGAGGTTTATCACGGTAAAGCTTCTCTCGTATGTTGACCTGCATTGTCGAGTCTACTTCGGTCAATTCACTTTCTCTGTCCAGCATCAGGTAGTCTGTCATCGCCACCAGTTGGTCGCTACGGACTCGGAGTTTGGGCATCGGCACTGTGTCCCAATAATAGGGATCTTGCATGTAGGACGTCAGCCATTGAGCTTGATATCGACTACTGGCGGAATTAAATCCAGGTCCTGTCACGCCGCCCTTATCACCAACTCGATGGCAACTGCCACAACCCAGAATTTTATTAAAATGTATGCCTCCTTTAATCACTGGCGACCCGTTAAATGCCGGATAGGGATTCAATGGCAGTTGTTGCGTCACTAAAAAGTCCGTCAGCAATCTGGCTTCACTCTCATCAACAGCAAGGTGCTTATCTTTGAAAGCGGTACTGATTCTATCCCCGTCATCACCAACCAAGGTTCGGCGGTACGCTAAATAACCAGCGGGTCTGATGGCGACGGGATCTTGCAACCAGCCCTGCAACCACTCGTCGCGATACTTGCTTCCAGCCGATACTAGCGATGGCCCTTTTTTATCCCAAAGCGTGAGCAGATCACGGTTCGATTTATATTCAAGCGAGTGACAAGAGGCGCATGTTTGCTTAAATATTGCCTCACCACTTTTCTCTGTTTCTGCGGGCTTAAGCTCTAGCGCAGCTTGCACCAGAGGCTCTTGCTGAATATTTTCATGAGCCTCAGCAGGCTCTCCAAAAAGTGCTGTTAAAATAGCGACTAATGCAGCTAGATAGCAGTTTACATTTGGTTTTAGTGGATCATTGATGACACTCATTTAAGACCTCCTTGTGGTAAATAGGCCACAGCTCTCACCCAACCTGCACTGCCATTTTTCACCTTAATCGGGAAGCAAGTGAGCCAAAAACCATGAGCTGGCAGCCATGACAGATGAGTTAGCTTCTCCATGGCGCAAAACTCATGGTCACGGCCCACATAGTGAGCCCCCCAAACCGTGTCTTTCCCATGGCTTAGCATATTGCGCTGCATCACATGAAATGGCGGATCGATACTCCACGCATCAGTGCCAAACAGTCTTACTCCTCTGTCTTTGACCAGATAACGTACCAACTCGGGCGATAATCCCCGCCCATGTTCGTTATAGTCAGACACGCCGTAAAAGGCCTCTGCTCCAGTGTGAAACAACACGATATCACCAGCTTGAATGCGATAACCCTTTTCCAACTCAAACTGCATGACCTCTTCAATACGGATCAACGCATCAGTATTTTGCTGAACGGAAATGCAGACTCCGCAGCCACAAAACCAATCCAGTGGCATCTCATCGATAGTGCGACTCGGTTGACCTGCGCACTCGGGGGCATAATGAAACGGCGAATCAATATGTGTACTTGAATGGGTGATCGCTGATACCCGTTCACTGGCCCACCCTAACTCTCCCTGTAACTGAGACCTTTCAGTACCTACCAGCTCAGCAAGATGATCACCTCCACAACAATGATTCATCGGCTCAACTTCTACAGGTACCGCCTCGGAAATATGCGGCCCAAGTGCCACACTCAAATCAACCAAGGTCACATTCAATGACGTCCCGAACAGTTCATGAGGCAGCGTAGTGGTAGCCAAATCTGCCTGTTGATTGTTTACGGCGGCGATACTCATAACAGCACCCGTATTTTGCCTTTAACGCTGGGGTTCTTTTTGTCCTCAAACTCAAATATTCCGACTTGATTGAATACTTGGGAGAAGCTCTCTCCAGCACGCAAGATGGGTGACTGCGTCCCCAATGGAGCAATAGCTATTTGATGTAACAGATGGGAAATTTCATGGCCACTGGTTTTACCGTCATACATCCACGTCACGGTGCCACCTTTTTTAATGCTGATATCTGTTTTAGAAAACAGGGCTTTAGTATCGCTGATGATGACCTGCTGCTGTTGCTGGTTATTGGCTTTAAACCAGACTATGGCGGCCTTGAGTGCTTTGGTTTCACTACCAAAAGAGGCTTGATTCTGAGATAAAGTGTATTCTAAATCCTTGATCCAGTTCTTATTACGACTGGATTTGGCCAGCATCTCAAGTTGATCTTTCCCCGCCTGGTTAACCCCTTTATCCAGCTCAATAGCATTGACCATAGCAATGATCGCTAACTTGCCTGGTTGGTAATCAAATCGCCTTACCAGTCTGTTTTTGGCGCCACTGCCATCAGTCACTTCCACTGTAAGATGATGTTTACCCGGCAAGGTATTGAGCAAATTCAAACGCCCCTGATTAAGACTGACTTTTTTACCATCAAGGGTCAGTGTCAGCTCACTTATTCCTGCAACCCTATCTAAAGCCTGTATGGTGACTAATGGATCTGGCATGGTCACTTTGCGACCAGGCGAGAACAATTTGAGCTCAGGCGCAGCCATATCAAGCACCCCTAACTGCCCAGTAAACTGTTGAGAAAACCAAAAGTTGCCTTTACTATCCAAGGCCAAACCGAAAGGACGAGATGTTTTTGCCAATGGTGGTTTGCTAGGGAAAGTATCTGCACTTCCTACTGGTAGTGGATAAACAGTGAAATGTTTGTCTGTCGCCTGATAACGCAAGATCTGATTACCATCTAGCGCCATGGTCCATATATCACCATTTTTGCCAGCGATGATCCCCGCAGGGCGGGCTGCACCAGCAGGAACTGCCACCAGATCAATCACACTTGAACCCGGCGCAATATGGCCCAATTTGCCTTCCAGTTTTGCAAACCAGATGTCACCGTCTGGGGCAATCGTTAACCCTGCTGGACCATTGATCATGCCAGAACTCTTAGTGCCCATTTTGAACTCTTGCACCTTGCCAGTGTTAGGGTCTAAGCGGCCAATACCATCGGCATAAGCCTGAGTGAACCACACTGCCCCGTTACTTTGATCTATCGCCATTCCTGCGGGACCCGAGTGTTTAGTAGGCAGTTCAAAATTCTTCACCTTGCCACTGCTAGGATCCAATCGTCCTATTTTTCCACCTGCACGTTGGGTAAACCAAACCTGCTTTTTCGGGCCGATGGCGATATTAAATGGCCAGCTGTTTTCGCCGGGGATCTCATACTCTCGAATTTGAGTCGTCGCGGTATTAAAACGGATAATCTTATTGTCATAACTGGCCGCGATCCAAATCTCACCGGGATAACCATTCTCAATACTGCCCGCGATCAGACCCACTGGACGTTTATCTTTACCTATGTCGTAAAGTGTCACCTCGCCATTGGCCATTTTAGCCAGTTGGCCAGAACGGGCCAGTGCGACCCAGATATTGTCACTACTATCGATTGCCACAATGGCAGGCCCACTTCTAGGGCTAGCCAGCGCAAACTCTTTTATATAACCCGTTTCAACTTTATGAGTTGCGTTGATTATATTGATTGTTTCTTTTCCCTCTGCCAAATTCGTACTGGCTGAGATACCGACAAACAACAATAGAATCATTATTGGGATATAGAGTTCCAAAATGAATCTAGTGGTTAATATTCCATCATTATGTTTAGTCATTATCTACCTCGACAATTCGTTTTTCATCCAATCACACACCTGGGGCAACCAATGTTTAATAATTGATGTTCCGACATGCTCAGCGGCATACCATTGTGTTTCAACGCGATCACCGCCCCAATTCATGTAGGCATCGATATGGGATCGATTAAATAAGGTGTCTTCCGTCATTCCAATAATTTTCAGCTTGCCGCTCATTACCGGTAATTTATGTATATCCAGAGGCTCAACAAATCGATCGATGTCTTTCTCTTCTGGGATATTAAATGTCCACATAAACATTCGCCGTATGCGCTCTTGGGAAAGTTCTTTATGGGTGATCCAAGCCGGTGGAGAAACGGCAACGCCAGCTTGAAATGCTGGGCTTGCAGACAGCAATTGGGCGACCAGCAATCCGCCAAAGCTGACACCAAAGACACCAAGCTTGACGTCATGGCCAACCAAATCATTGATGATCCATTCCGCGATATCGACGGCATAGGCCTGCACATCGATGTGAGGCTGACGTGGTGAGGTCGCATTGGCCGCTGGAATATCCAAGCTCAGCACAGCGAGACCTCGTTCTAAAAACTTTGCACCAAAGGCATGCATTTCAACTTCACAAATTGAATCCAGACCATTGACCAATATCACTACTGACTTATATTCCCCGTCAGGAACCCGGAAATATCCATCTATGGTGCGGCCTCTTACTTGCAGCGTTACACTGGTTATTCTCTCATCGAAACAAATATAATTTTGATAAGCCAATGTCGCCAGTTTTCTCAATTTCTCAATCTTTCTTAAGGATTGAGTGGTGGTATTTAAATGAATATCAAACGATGCTATATGGTAAGCACAACTTACCCATTTCCACATATATCCATACCTTTCTTGCTGTAATTCATCCTCTTCAATTGAATTAGCCATTGTCTTCAGTTGACTGGCTGTTTGTAAAAATACTTCAGACCATGGGACGCCATTGCGAATTTTATTATCAGCGATACGGATCTCCTCCAAAGGCAGATCAGTAAAGCCGACTCTCGTCATTAAAAAATCATGCATATCCATATTAAAATTCCTACAATCAGCCAGTATTATTGAACCTATCTTCAGATTCAGTTGTTAGCTAAAGACACACCCTCAATGCAGAGACGATCGACCTTGTTACCGAATTGCTCGGTGATCCAAAAACACTTGTCTTTGTCCCAATCCAATCCACCAACCCAGACATTTTTGTCGGGCACAGGATAGTTACGGATAACTTGCTTCTTAGTAAGGTCGAAACGCATCACTGAATTACCAAAGACGGTGGAAACCCAAAGTGCGTCGTTAGGCTGATCAAACACCAACTTGAAAGGTGCGGTGTTGCTAGGAAGCTTGTATTCGCTGATCTCTTTGGTTTGAGTATCGATATAACCAAGACGGTCTGCACGCATTTGAGCGAACCAAAGGTTGCCCTTGTCGTCCTCCTCTAACGACAGTGGCCATGCACCTTTAGTTGGGATCTCCCAGCGATGAGCCTGCCATTTCTGCTGATCTACCCAACCAATGTGATTACCCAACTTCTCGGCAAACCAAAGTTCATTATTTTTAGTCACTAATACAGTACGCGGCGCTTCATCTCCCTCAGGCAATGCCAAGGTCTTCCACTTCCCCTCCGGAGTCATTCGGGCCAGTAAACCCGCATCGCTCAATGCAACCCAAACATTATGGTTGTAGTCAACGGTGATCCCGACCGGCAAGCTGTTTTCGACCGGAATATCGTATTCAGTGATCTTAAAATCACGAATCCGGGCGATTTTATTGGCAGCTCTCAAGGTGACCCACACATCATTGTTTTTAGGGTCAAAACCCATCGACGTAGGACCACTTTCAGGGGTTGGGGTTGGTAACTCACCAATTTTGCCATCTTTCACATAACCAATGGCACTACCCGGCGGCCCTGGTGGAAATCCAGGACCAACAAATCCACCGCCCATTTCCGTAAACCAAACGGTATTTTGTTTATCAACACCAATAATACCGGGGGTGGATTGCTTAGTCGGAACTTCAAATGACTTATAGCTGAACTTGTCATTGTGCTTGTCGACATCGGTACCACCTGATGCAAGATCCCCTCCACCGATATAGGCAAGGTCAGTACGAATAATTACGCTGACTTTGTTCGTGGACTGCTCGGTAAACCAAACATTGCCTTTTGAGTCGAGCATTACTGCTGCAGGATGTGAGTTTTCACTTGGGATAGGATAGTGATCAAAGGTGCCGGTGCTAGGCTCAAAGCGTCCAATTCGGTTAGCAAATAATTGGGTAAACCAAATATCACCTCGATCGTCGGCTGCCATAATGAAAGGCCCAGCATGTCTGTCTTCGAGGGTGTATTCCTGAATTGCACCATTGGCTAAGATCTTACCTATTTTGCCACCATTGCGTTCAGAGAACCAAACAACACCATCTTTATCGACCACGACATTACAAGGTCTGGCATCTGGAGTTGGCAACACAAACTGATCAAACTTTTCGGTGCTGGGATTAAACTTACCGATGATATTAACGTCACGTTCGGCAACCCATATATTATCGTCATGGTCTACCGCGATCCCTGTTGACATGGTTTTGGTGGCTGGCAGGGGAAATTCTGCCATTTTGCCGCTATCGGCATAGATCACACCAATTTTGTCACCCTTAGTTTCGGTGAACCAGATGTTATCTTTCGAATCAATCGCGATTCCCGTTGGCCAAGCATTGGGGGTCGGAATGTTGTAGCTAACCATCTCACCATTACGTCCCATCTTAGTGATCCGGTTTGCCAAACGTTCCGTGATCCATAAATCGCCTTTGGAATCGAACACAATGCCCATTGGGCTGGTTTCTTTACCTTCGAGTTTCCATTCTGAAATACGTCCATTTCCATCCAGTCGACCCACTTTACTGATTGCTGGAACATCAATGAAGTTCTTCGCAAATCGACCACCACTTTCACTGAACCAGATATAATCATCCTTATCGATAGCCAGAATATGTGGCACGGCATTTTTGGTCGGCACATCATATTGCGCCAGCGTATAATCGACTCCTTTAGTGGTTTTCATTTGATGCATCATCACGCTGGATTGAGTGACACTAGTCGGTTCTTTAAATTCAGCTGCATTTAAATAGCAGGCATTCACGCCCAACATTAATATAAACCCGGCTTTAATTACATCAGCATGCCATTTCCATTTTTCATTTATTTCCATTAGATAAAACCTCCATCAATTTTTTGGAAAGTATCATTAATTACACAGGTAAGTTGTATTCCAGTAAATCTTTAAGGGCCAACATTGTTTGTCTGCTATTTGCACATAAAAGCCGAGCAATATGACCATTTACATCTTCCACTTTTTCTAACCCCTCCATTTCTTTAATAACTGCAATTGCTTTATCTTCGATTGATTCAAAATAATGTCGACTTTCAACTATTGTTCCACCATCTGAATCATTTTTAAATTTCCAATAACCAAAATGAAGTTTTAAAAATGGTGGAGGATTAGATTGAAAATAATAAATAATATCCTCCATTTTTGAACGTACCGATTTAAATGTAGCAAGATTACCTTTTGTCATTACGTGCATGATTAAATGTTGAACATCAAACTCCTCATAAATAATATCGACTTTCTCTACATGTTTTGCTACCTCAGGCCAATTTTCCAATCGCCAATATGCATTAAACACCACATCTTTATTTACCAAATAATGAACTTGGGTTTCTACTGTATTCATATGCCCTCTATATCTATTTTTGAAATACGATTTGCCCCCTGTTGGGTAAACCAAATGTTGCCATCTTGAGCAAAAGTAATTCCCATCGGTTTGGCTCCCCGCACTGGCATTTCTACAAAATCAAATTGCTCAGTACTTTGATCAAATACCGCCACCTGATTGCCGCCAACATCCCCCATACCACCACCATCGGAAACCCAAATACGCGCTTGGTTATCTAGTGCCAACTTAACCGGTTGACTTTTATCTCCTGGTAACTTGAACTCTTTCCATTGACCTGAATCCGGCATAAATTTAGCAATAGAACCTGCGCCTCCTTGTGCCACCCAAATGTTGTCTTTATGCAGCATTAAGCCAATGGGTTGAGCTGTAGGTGTCGGCGTGAAAAACACCTCGAAAGCCATAGTGCCAAGGTCCAATTTTGCGAGATAACTACGCTCATCGTTAGCGCAACTTATCCACAATGCATCCCTTTGTGCGTCATATACCGCTTGCATCGGATTGCTATCTTGTCTAGGAAGTAGATAGCCTTTAAAGCTAGCCGTCTCAGGATTAAATAGACTAATTTGATTTGCGCCCAACTGGGTCATCCATAGTCTATTTTTACCATCCAATACTAAACTGCTTGGTAAAGCAGACTCCTTTGCTAATGGGTATTCAATCACCTCACCGGAATCTGGATTTATTTTGGCCAGACTATTACCCCTAAATAGCGCCGCCCAAAGTGTGCCATCTTCCTCAACCGCTAATCCAACAGGCATACTTGACGGTGTGGATAATTCATATTCACGGAATTCTTTACTGTGAATATTGACTGCCCCTATTTTATTACCCAACATTTCCGTGAACCAAAGCCAACCCGCCTTATCCTCCAAAAGGTTATTTCCTGGCCAAGAGCCAGGTGTCGGAACTTTATAATCGGTCACATTAAAGTTAGTTTTATTTACATCCGAACTATTGACACCAGTTTTATTCATATCACTTTTATAATCTATTTTTTTTTAACACTTCCACTTGAATGTTGAGTTAATAAAGTTGAACTATCACTTTTCGATAATTTACTCAATGCATCTTTGGCAATTAATTCATCAGCCAGCTTTGGATCAAAACGACCAATTTTATTACCCATTTGTTCGGTGAACCAAACAATGCCATTCTTATCTACCGTTATACCACCAGGTCGTGAATCAACTGTGGGTATTTTATATTCAGTGATCTTTCCTGTTTTAGTATCCATTTTCCCAATTGAATTACCATATACTTGCGTAAACCAAAGGTTATCATCAGCATCAGGATATACTTTAAACGGTGCAGTAAATGGTGTAGGAATACTGTATTCAACAATTTTATCACCGACGACTTTGGCGACTTTATTGCCGACCATCTCCACAAAGTAAACGGTACCATCAGAGGTTTCGGCAATACCTGCGGGGCGCGCAAGCTTAGTTGGAATATGTAAACGAACAAACTCTTCAGTTTTGGTATCGTAATAACCGATTTCATTTGCTACCCGAGCGGTATACCAAATACGCTGTTGGGAGTCGACAAAAATGGTTCTGGGTTCAGAATCTTCATCAGGTAGTTCAATCTCCTTAATCTTTCCCTCTTTGTCGATATAGCCGATGCGGTTACCGTAACGTTCCGCAAACCAGATATTGCCTTTCTTATCGATATCAACCCCAAGGGCATAACCACCTTTTGTGGGGATCTGATGTTCCACCATATTACCTTGTGGATCTAACACCCCAATACGATTGGTAAATCGTTCAGTGAAATAGATGTTGCCATCATCATCCATCACCAAGGAGTCCACACCAATTTTCTCATCTCCGTCTTTTGACGTTGGCGTCGCATACTCAACAAATTGACCATCTGGACTCAAGCGACCAAGTTTGTTCTGTGACGGAATATCCTCAAAGCCATAAAAATCACCACCGCCTTCCGTAAACCAGATATTGTCATCCACTTTACTGGCGATAATCATTCTGGGAACGCTGTTCATCGTCGGCACCACATATTCAGTAAATGCTGGCTGATAAGCGTGATCCGGCTCACTAGCCATACTGCCATCTTCATTACGCACGGTAATTTTTCCCCGCATAAAGAAATGACGATGGCAGATATAATCATAAACTCCGGCCTTGTTGAATTCATAGCTCCATTCATTACCGACGTTTACATCCTCAGAAAACAGTGTGATCTCTCGGTCCATGACAATGTGATACATATCTGGACCTGCATTTCGCCAAGTAACTGTATCTCCAATTTTTATATCCAAACTTGTATTGTCAAAATAGGGCGGCGCGTCTGTCATATTGATCACATGGGTTTTCGCCGCATAAACATTGAGTGCAAACATACTGCACGTTAATACCAGACCTGCGCTGAGTAGGCGCTTTTTAATCAATAGATTCACTTTGATTATCCTTTCGTTAATGAAGTACACGCACTCCCTGCAAGCTTTCGCTAATTAGCAGAAAATACAGCTCTTACTCTCCCTACAACATCGGCAACAGTTTCAGCCCCCGCCAGAAACAGCCTTTGCTGATCGATCTTTAATTCTTTTCTAATCCCAGCTTCCAGTTCAACAACTTCCGTAGAATCCATATCAAAGTCATAGGTCAGATGCTGATTCATATGAACCGCCTCTTCCAAACACAATACTTTTTTAATTGTTTTCTTTACGGTTATCTCCACAATATCCATATTCGTTCCCTTCATTTTTATTCAAAGCTAATTTAAAAATACTCTTCAATGACTAAAAATTTATTACTAAAATATTTATTCAAGCAAATCGTTAGGATGACTAAGCGTAATTGCACTCAAACATTGATGCCCAACTGAAATAACTAATACTCTTGAATGTTTGTTGCTTTTTATAAATTCAGCTGAAGCAATAACAGCTGCGGCACTATTTACAGCCAACCCATCACCGATGATTTCATCAAGATCTATGATCTTCAGTTCTTCTGAGTTAAGCGTCTGGAAAATGAGTTTAACCACATCAGATTTTGTAGAAACATCATCGTTAATACTCAATACAACTAAACTTATATTCTCTTTATCCTGAACTGTTAATATGGTTTCTAGCATCTGTTTCATCTCATACTTACAGCTTTTACTCGAAGCTAGAACGGGTCTTGATATTTCATTGCAAAGCACTGGACGATTATCATTTATCGCTGTTTGCAAGGTTACTTTTTCAAGTATGAGCATTGCAGCACCTTCACATAAACGGTCACTATTCCAATAAGCTTTGCGATAAGCAGCTTCGACAAATGGTGTCACGGGAGCCTCAACGGCACCACATAGCACCAGTTGAACACTCGCCCTGGCTCTATCTAACCCCATACCGATAGCTTGGGCACCACCACATCGATCTGTGGTCACCGTTTTAGCCAGGCCAGCCACTTTCAAATGAATTGAGATCTGTCCTTGCGGCGCTGCGGGAAACCATGCGGAAGCCAGATAAGGGCTAATATCAAGCAATCCTTCACTATGTAACTTACGTAGTTGAGGTTCGGTGTATGTCCAACCTCCCGTCATGTTTCCTAGGAATATCTCACAGCCATAAATCTGCTTTTCATCAAGAGCACCATCTTCAAAACAGGACTGAGCTGCCATAATCGCCAACAATGAAAATCGATCCATCTTCTTTCCGTCCCGACGAGTTAATACCTTATTCTCAGCCATTATCGAGTTGGATACCTGCTTGTACTCTGGTTGAAAAGCCTGTCCCTCCATCAAGCAGTCAACCAGCTTGTTATTTTTTTGAACGACACCGAAAAATATACTGGTTGCCCTTACCGTTATAACGTCAGCCAAAATAAATCCTCTCAGTTTACAATTCATTTAACTTCTTATGAACTCAATCCCTACAAGCTCACTATAAATTTAACTAGACTAGTTAATTATCCTGAATTATTCGTTAACAACAAAACTAAAACGATAGTTACATGATTTCAACTAATTTATAGTTTTCAGGATAATTTATAACAGTTAACAGATAACACTATTAATATTGATATCAGTTAACCGTTAATTAATTATTGCACCAACCCTAGACATTGTTATTTAATTTAACAAAGGAGACGTGAATAGGAGGCATATAGTGTAATAAAATAGTGATCCAAAATCATTATTACCAGATATTATTAATCGACATAGATATAACAGAAGAGAATAATTCAATTGACAAAAAACTCCCCCGCAATAGAAGGGAAACTAATGAAATTAACTAGAGCTACACCAAAAACACTTTCACACAGGTGGTTAATTACCCTAATTTCCTTTCAAAAAATCAAGTTTACCCTTTAACTTAATGAATCTAGTATCTAACCAGAAACAAATACGTCAACCAAGTTACTTTATCAATCTTGATACATACAGGTTTGTATATGGAACTTAGCAAGAGACGAAACAATAAAATTAATGTCGCTAATATCTCGAACCTTACGAGATATCGCACTGGGCTTAACCTGAAACTCTTTCGCCACTTCTGATTGTTCCATCCCCTCGACCAAATGAGCAAAAACAGCCCCTTTAACAGGAAGAGAACTGGACTTCGTCAAACTAAAAAGTAATTCCAAATATCCTTTTGGTACCTTTCCAGCTGTTAACCGTCGCATCTGATGATCTACTTTAGAGTTATAAGACTCATCATCTGAAACTTCAGAAAAGTATTTATCTACCACACATTCAACAGCTTTCGCTATGTCTTTAACAAAACTATCCCTTCTTAATTCACTCATATAAATATCCTTATTAACTTACATATACTAATCTCAGAACAACAGCATGTGTGTTAATTTTTACCACTACAGTCAATCCTGCCTGCAGTAACGAGAAGTGGCATAACTATCGCGTTCTCGGACTACTTACGAATCTAAACATACAAAATACTGTGTAATACAAGATAAAAGCTGAAGAAGCTCAATTAGTCTCAAATACCTAGCACTTAGGTAGACATATCAAGCTAAATACCAAACATAACTTGTTGAATAATGAGTTTCCCACGGGGATATAATTTATATCCTTTCAGTCTAAAAAATATAAACACTTATCTAATCGTCCCGTTTTGGGAAATAACAACACTGTCACAGTTAACATTTTAAATGAATGTCAGCTAAAGATTTAAACATCTACACCGATTGATATTTAACATTCCCATCTACATTGATATGAATAACTCGCTAACCAATTGCATTTTCAAACATCATTTTTACTGCTCACTAAATAAAACGCCAAACAGACCTAACCTTAATGGCTATTCAAGGCTATTGATGTGGCGTTATAAAAAAATTCAAGTAGAAAGTATTGTAAAATCGCTTTTTTGAGGAGATATTAAGACAGACTAACGAATCAATAACTAAGAGTCGGTTTCCCCTAAATGATACTTTTTTTTGCTGACTCATCAACTCTATAAAGAGATAAACATGCACAATCGAACTTTATTGCTTATCTATGTCATTATTATCAATGTGCTGCTAACAGCTTGTTCTACAACAATTTCAGCTACTTCCCCAACATCACCACAGGTTATTTTTGTCTGTGAGCACGGTAATGTCAAAAGTCTAATGGCGGCGACATATTTCAATGACCTTGCCCAAGCTCGCAACCTTTCCTATCGCGCAATCTCCCGTGGCATAGCCCCAGATTCTGATTCTGTCCCCACACCCATCATTTCCGAATTAAACACCGATGGTTTTGATGTTTCCAGCTACAGTCCCAAGAAAATTAAATTAACCGATTTGAACTCTGCTGCTCATATAATTTTTATTGGAACAGTGCTTTCTACAAGCGCTTCTAACACACAAGCTAAGACTGAAACATGGACAGATGTTCCACCCGCCTCGGTTGACTACGCAGCCGCTCGGGATTCCATAAAAGCTCATATAAAATCATTAATAGATAAACTTGAGTCTGACAAGTTACACTAAAATGCATTCGGTAGCCCTTAACGCTTAAGGCTATTTCCCTCTATTGGTTTGATATTGTCCGAACATACTCAATTACCACTAAATACCAAGAGTTTAAGTAGACTTACCAAGCTAAACACCTAGAATGGTTGACTTAGGTGAGTTCCTCTCATCGGAATATTAATGCTATTTTCCTAGGAATATTCATGCTCTATCTAGTTCAATCTAATCGAATGGAAGCCCTCTCAGCACAACTTGCCGAGGAGTTAAAAACGCCAATCCCTGGAATGCCACTATTAATGCCTGAACAGATATTGGTTCAAAGCCCAGGAATGTCCACTTGGTTAAGACTAGAGATAGCCAGCAAGAACAAGATCGCCGCCGCATTAGAATTTCCGCTGCCGTCTAGCTTTATCTGGCAACTTTGCCACATACTCTTGCCCGATGTGCCTAAAGAGAACGCGTTCACTAAACCATCGATGACCTGGAAACTGATGGAGTTGCTGCCTGAGCTGCTCAATATCGACGCATTTGCTCCGTTGAATAACTACCTCAACGCAGCTAACCGTACTGGAGAGATAAAAGAAGAACCGCTGAAACTATTTCAGCTTTGCGGCCAAATCGCAGATATCTTCGATCAATACTTGGTTTATAGGCCAGATTGGATAGCGGCTTGGGAAGCCAATGAACCTACTTTGCCTCCCAGAGGGGACAAACTGGATCCTTCACAGACTTGGCAACCTATTTTGTGGCGCGCGCTCATCGAATTTAATAATGAACGTCTTAACAAGAGTCGTTATCACAGGGCAAACTTGCATCAATCTCTGTTTGATGCACTCGATGATCCCAATACTGATCTCGACGGGCTACCAAGGCGTTTATTCGTGTTTGGCATCTCATCCATGGCGCCACAAACCTTAGATGTGCTTTATCATCTGGCCAAACGTATTGATGTGATCATGTTAAATTTAAGTCCTTGTCAGCACTATTGGGGCGACATTGTCGATCCCCGCCTACGTGCACGTATGGCACTTGAATACGCTAACAAGCATAAGCTTGAAACCCTATGGGAAGATAAACTCGAAGTGGGCAATCCCCTACTTGCCAATAATGGCAAAATGGGACGTGAACTACTGGATCTTATTTTGGAGCTTCCTGAGGAGCACACCAACTTTAATTTTGAGTGTTACCAAGACCCCGGCATAGAGAGCCTACTTCAAGGCATACAACATGATATTCTCGAACTCGAAACCCGTGATAGAAGCTTAGGGCCAGATGCATCACTCTACCTTACACTCGAGGGTCGCCGTACTCTGGCAAGCAATGATGACTCGCTAACATTGAGAAGTTGCCACAGCCCACTGCGTGAGATTGAAACTCTGCACGATCATCTATTGGAGATGCTCTCCCGTGAGCCTATCAATCCAGATGATCCACTGCTGGCCAAAGACATCGTTATCATGCTTCCCGATGTGGCCGCATATGCACCCTATATTGATGCGGTCTTTTCAGCAAAACAGGGCGCGCACTATATTCCCTACGCCATTGCCGACAGAGGCGCGGCGCAGGAATCACCGCTAATCAACAGCTTTCTGCATATTCTGTCCATCAATCAAAGTCGTTTTGGGCTAACGGATATCTTAGGCATTTTAGAAGTGCCTGCTGTACTAAGACGCTTCGAGCTTGATGATGAAGCCCTAATGATGATCCGCCACTGGCTCGAACAAGCAGGCGTGCGTTGGGGACGTGATGAAACCAGTCGCGCGGCGCAATCACTGCCAGCATTCGATAAAAACTCTTGGGCCTTTGGCATTAAACGCCTCATCTTAGGTTATGCCTTTAGCGATGACGCAGCGCTGTATCAAGACACCTTAACCGTGGCCGGCATCGAAGGACAATCGGCTCAAGCATTAGGAAAACTACTGAACTTTATCGAAGCCTTAGATGAGTATCGCCTGCAACTTGCGCAGAACTGTGACATTGAAGTGCGTATGGCGCAGCTGACTCAATTACTAGAAGATTTCTATGAAGTTGATGACGAAGAGCGTATGCAGCTACAAGCCATTCGTGAGGCGATAAGCAAACTCAAAACTGAGCTTAATGAGGCAGGACAAGTCACTCCGCTTAACACGCAAGTGCTGCAAAACTGGTTTAATAGTACATTAAGTGAATCTCGCGTTGGTCAAAGATACTTAGCCGGTAGCGTTAACTTTTGTACCTTGATGCCGATGCGCTCTATCCCCTTTAAGGTGGTTTGTTTAGTTGGCATGAATGATGGCATCTACCCGAGAGTACAACATCCAGTGGGATTTGATCTGGTGGCACAATTTGGCCCACGAAAAGGCGACCGCTCGCGCCGTTTAGATGACAGATACCTGTTTTTAGAGGCGATACTTTCCGCCCGCGAGCAACTTTACATCAGCTATATCGGTCACAGTGAGCGTGATAACTCGGAGCGGATCCCCTCAATGTTAGTCTCTGAGTTGGTTGAATATTGCCAGCTCTGTTATCTACCTGAAGCATTCAACAAGCTTGATAGAAGTGACGATGAGACGATAGTCAAGGTGATCCCCGCTATTGAGAAAGCTGTCCACCAACAGTTATTGATTGAGCAGCCACTGCAACCTTTCGATGAACGCCTTTACTTAAGTCAAGATCCAGAATCATCTATACAAGAGTCGTCAGCCTCTACTTCATTAAAACAATCGGCGCTCAAACAGAGCGGTCTTAAACAAAGTTATTCGGCCCAGTGGTGTCCAGCAACACCTCCTGCAGATGCAAAAGAGTTGGATCTAACAAACAGGTTACTTAAAAAGAGTGACACGCCACGTTTTATTGAAACTGGGGTGAACATCACTCAAGTCAACGAGCAACGAGATAGTCTAGATACTGAAGAGTTGGAGGTTTCCGCGCTCATTCGCTTCTTCAGAAATCCAGCGCAGTACTTTTTCAATCGCAGTCTAAAAGTTGATTTAGGACTCAATATCCAAGCAGATGATAACGATGAGCCCTTTAGCTTAAATGCACTAGAGCGCTATAAGTTGCAAGCCAATCTACTGGATAATGCTATCTCACAAAATCTTGAAACACCTGATGCGGTATTACTGCAACGGCTAAAAGCCAGCGGTGAACTGCCACTGCAACCCTTTGATGATCTGTTACTTGGCCAATATCTCAATGACATAAAACCCATCATTGGTCGCACGCTTTATCTGCGGGGTGAAAATCAGCACTCACAGGATATCGAGCTTGCCTTTACTCAAGCAGATGGCCTAAATGATGCCATCACATTAGTGGGACGCATAGATGACCTCTGTGCTAAGGGCTTAGTCAATTACCGCCCCGGCACCGCCAATGGCCGTGACTTAATTCGCGTTTACTTAAGGCATTTGTGTATTTGTGCCATGAAAGATGCTGTGCTAGCTGATGCTGCTAACAGTACTACTGGTCAAGTCTGCGGCAAACAGCATATCAGTTACCTGCTTGATATCGGTCATTTCCACGCATTTCATGGGGTGACATCAGAGCAAGCTAAGGCGCTATTGAGTCTTTGGTTATGTCACTTTCAATCAGGACAGCTGCACCCTTTAATGTTTATGCCCAGAACCGCCCTCGCCTATGTCGAAGCAGAAGGGGAACATGGTGAGAAACTTATCGAAGCACAAAGTCAGTGGAAAGATGAACAAAATCAGCTGGGTGAAGGCTTTGAGCCTCATTATCAACGTCTTTTCAGTTTCCCTGATGATTTCACAGAAGACAGATTCGGACAGATTGCCATGACACTGCTCAGCCCTATGCTCAGCCTGTATCACAAAGACAAACTTAGCGAGTTGTCTGCATTTGTTGAAGGGGGCGCTTAATCATGACGTCGACTAATACAGAACATCAAAATGCTAATGCTCAACAGCGTAGTAAATCACTCGGCTCAGTACCGTTAAACACCCTTACCCTGCCCTTTGGCGGCAGTCGCTTAATTGAGGCCAGCGCGGGTACAGGTAAAACCTTCACTATCGCGGGTTTATATGTGCGTTTACTCTTGGGTCATGAGATACCAAAACCACTAACCTGTGAGCAAATTTTGGTGGTGACCTTCACCAATGCAGCCACGGGTGAACTTAGAGATCGTATCCGCCGCAAGATCCAACTGGCATACCGTTGTTTTATCGGTTTAGACACAGGTGATGAGCTGATAGAATCTCTCTATCGACTCACGCCAGAATCAGAGCGTCCACTCGCGCTCAAACGGCTCGACTTGGCACTAAAATCACTCGATGAAGCCTCCATTTTTACCATTCACGGCTTTTGTCAGCGCATATTGGCCGACATGGCATTTGAGTCATCCTTGCTATTTGAGTCTGAATTTACCTTAGATGACAGTGAGTTTTTGCATCACGCGGTGCGCGATTTTTGGCGGGAGCACTGTTACCCACTGCCCATCTATTTAGCCGAAATTATCCAGAAGAAATTTAGTGATCCCGATGCACTGTCCAAGCAACTCAGGCCATTGCTTGGAGCAAGTCAGGCCACAGCCCTGCCGATACCCCAGCCCTTTGATAAACTGCAGCAAACATTAACTCAAAGTTTGAGTCGCCTTAAACTTATTTGGCCGCGAGAACGTGAGAACATCGAAGGCTTACTGCACGCATTACCACTGAGTGGCGTGAGATTCGGTAAAAAGCCTGATGGTTATCCGAAACTGGCTAAAATGCTTGATTACATGGACAACTGGTGCAAATTCAGTGAAAGTCTGCCGCCATTGAAAGTAATGGAATGCCTCTCTTTAAGTGAGCTTAAACTTAACAAGGGCGGCGAAATACCCACGCCAGAGCAAGCACCAGTGTTAGATCATATCGAGCGTTTGTGCGGGCTTATCACTGATTTTATCCCAAGCTTTCTCTATTGTGCCCAAAGCGGGATCGCAAAGCGTTTTTCTCAGCAAAAATCTGAGCGGAATTTATTGACTCCAGATGATCTGCTCATCACCCTCGAAAATGCACTGCGCCCTGACGAAAACAGCCCGTCCTCTTTAGCAAGCACCATTGCTAAACGATTTCCTATCGCGCTGATTGATGAGTTTCAGGATACCGATCCACTACAATTTGCTATTTTTAGCCGTATCTATCAGATGCAAGAGCAGCCGACCGAACTCGATGATAAATCGGGGGCAGACAACTTAAGTCTGCTGATGATTGGCGATCCTAAACAGGCCATTTATGCCTTCAGGGGCGCGGATATTCACACCTATATCCAAGCTAGAGAACAAACTAAGGATCACTATAATCTCGACACTAACTATCGCTCCAGTCGCAACATGATAGTGGGCGTCAATGCCCTGTTTGAAAATCGAGACGAACCTTTTATCAGCGAGGCTATCCCATTTGAGCCCGTACAGCCCTCGCCCTTTGCCGATAAAAAGGTGTTTATTGAGCGTACCAATGACTCATCGGCACTCAAAATCAAACTGCTAAGTGAAGATCCTGAAAAGGGATTGAATAAAACCACCGCCAGAAAGCGATTGGCAGAAGATGCCGCAGCCGAAATATGCAGATTGCTCACCGAGGCACAAGCTGGCGAGTGCACCATTAGCGGCGCGCCACTAAAAGCCAAAGACATTGCCGTGCTGGTGCGCGACAGAAATGAAGCTGCCGTGATTAAAAAGTCTTTGTCTAATCGGCAAATTGGCGCGGTTTTCTTAAGTCGAGATAGCGTATTTAATACCTTAGAGGCCCGTGAAATGGCCTTGGTGTTGCACGCACTTGCCACACCAAAAGATGAGCGTGCGCTGCGCTCAGCCTTAGCCACCTCCCTACTTGGTTATGACGCGCTGGCGATCCACAGTTTTAACCAAGATGAGATGGTTAGACAGACCTTGCTTGAACAATTTGATACCTTGCATCATAGCTGGTTACGACGGGGGATCATGCCTGCGTTGCTGAATCTGGCCAATGAGACCAAGCTTATTGAACGCCTGCTTCGAGGTGAAGATGGCGAGCGACGCTTAACCGACTTCAGACATTTAGCCGAACTACTGCAACAAAAAGCCACTGAACTCGATGGCATAAGTGCACTGGTTAACTGGTATGAACAGGCTCTTATCGACAACAATACTAGTGAAGAAGCACAGCTACGGCTCGAAAGTGAACAGAATCTAGTTCAAATCGTCACGATTCATAAAAGTAAGGGACTTGAATATCCGGTCTGTTTTATCCCCTTTGTCAGCTTAGCGAGGGATAACCGTCGCAAACCAGCCCCGATGCTTTACCATGAAAAGAATAAATTGGTATGGGATATCAACCAAACCGATGAGGGCTGGGAGCGTCATAAACGCGAAAACCTCGCCGAAGATCTGCGCCTGCTGTATGTAGCCATGACGCGTCCTGTGTATCAGTGTTATCTCTATGTGGCCAACCACAGTCGCTTCACTAAGAAAGCGGGGATCACCAGCCAACTGAATGAAACCGGAATAGGCTATTTGCTCGGTATCGAAAACAAAGCCTGTGAGTTCGCACTCATTGAGTCTCAAGCTAACAAACTGAAATGTGATGCCATTAGTGTCACCGAGATGGATGATCTTGCCTCGACTCATGCGTTAGGCAATACCTCGGACTATCAATCGACTCTAGCCCCTAAAGAGCTTAAGCGTAAACTCTATACGCCATGGCGTGTGGGCAGTTACTCTGGGCTAGTGAAAGACCTGCCCCATGAGCATATTGCCCCTGGCGCTGATGATGAAGCTTTTCCTGAACTTGAGATCATTCAAGATGAGGTCGACCCAACACCGTCTCGATTCACTTTCGAACGCGGTGCCAACGCGGGTAGCTTTATGCACTTAGTGCTGGAGCTGATTGACTTTACTCAAGCTGAAGCTGAACTCCCAGTTCAACTGCCTATTGCCATGGAAAAGTACGGTATCGACGAGAGCTGGTATGAGGTGCTTTATACTTGGTATCTAGACTTGCTTGACTCTCCGCTTATAGCTGATGGCACTCCACTAGCCGCTGATGGCTCTCTGAAATTGGCTCAACTTACTAATTCTCAAAAGTTAGTAGAGATGGAGTTCTACCTGCCCATTAATCAGCTGAGTGCAGTAAGACTCAATGAGCTACTTGAACATTTTGGTTACAGTGCAGGCTTGAGTTTTGAATCTCTCAAGGGGATGCTCAAGGGCTTTATTGATCTAACCTTCGAACACCAGGGCCAGTTCTATATTGCTGATTACAAGTCTAACCATCTGGGTGATGATTTTACTCATTATGGTGTTGATGCGATGCGCGGCGCAATTCGTAGCCATAGATATGACCTCCAGTACATCATCTACACCTTGGCTTTACACCGATACCTGCGATTGAGAATGCCACATTATAATTACGATCAACATATTGGCGGCAGTTATTATCTCTTCCTGCGTGGCATGTCTGTCAATGCACCACTCTCAGGCGTTTTCTATGATAAACCGCCACAGGCACTTATCAAATCTCTCGATGAGTTGTTCGATCGTGAACTCTCAATTAACACGCCTTTCTATCCAAGCAACCCAAATCAAGCCAATGGAGCTTAAGCGATGATCCAGTCAACACAGCCGATTAAAGTGCTATTGAAAGTCTGGGAAGCCGAACGTTTAATCACCCCACTCGACCGGCACTTTGCTATCGAACTGGCACAGTTACACCAGACTCAGCTTAAGACGTTAGATGAAGCACATACCAGTGAAACCTCTTACAAGAAAGGCGCATACCGTGAACTCTTTTTACTGATCTGCGCGCTGCTGAGTAAACAGTTATCTCAACAACACACTTGTCTGCCTATTCATCAGATATCGCTGGATAATCCCATGGTTGAGCAGGTATCTCATTGTCGTATAACCTGCACTCACTCTGAGCTCACAGCCATATTGGCGCAATTCCCCTGCATCAGCTCGATGGGTAATGCTTCAGAGCCTGAGTCGTTAACAGCGCCCATTTCAACAGAGGGTTCAACAGCAGGTTCAACATTAGTCTCGACACCGATTGTGTTAGACAGTGGCGATCTGTATCTGCAACGTTATTATCAATTTGAGACTCAGGTCAGTGACTATCTAATCCAACTGTCAAAGAATCAGGGGTCTAAAGTCACCGGCGCCACTAAAGCCAGTTTAGATATTCTTTTCCCTGCCTCACCCAGTGATGTAGCGCCAGTGTTTGACTGGCAGAAAATCGCCACTGCCACCGCCTTTAGTAAAAAGTTAGCTGTGATCACTGGCGGCCCTGGCACAGGTAAAACCACAACCGTCACTAAGCTGCTGTTTTTATTAGCACAAGAATCGCTAATGACCATAAAACTGGTGGCACCTACGGGTAAAGCTGCGGCCAGATTAAGTGAATCAATCAAAGCCTCCAAGGTGCGACTGAAACAGGAATTAGCCCCCTTTGCTGACAGAATTAATCTGGATAACTTGTATCGAGTACCAGAGGAAGCGTCAACCTTGCACAGGTTGTTAGGGGTTATTCCCAACTCTCATCAATTTCGCCACCACAAAGATAACCCTCTTAGACTGGATCTGCTGGTCATCGATGAAGCCTCTATGGTCGATCTCCCTATGATGCACAAGGTGTTATCGGCACTGCCATCTCATGCAAGACTCATACTGCTTGGGGATCAAGACCAGCTTGCTTCGGTTGAAGCCGGTGCGGTATTGGCCGATATCTGTGCAGGATTAAAACTCTCTAATCCCCATGCAGGCAGTAAATGGCAGATGCGATATTCAGCCCACTATGCTCAAGCGTTATCCACGCTAACAGGTTTTGATCTCAGTGGATTCATCAATGAATCGCCAAAAATTGGTGACAGTTTATGCATGTTAATGCACAGTCACAGATTTAAAGGCGATGCCGGTATTGGCCAATTAGCCGCTGCGGTAAATAATTCAGATAAAGCCCGCATCATGCAAGTGTGGCAGAAGGGTTACGAGGAACTGACTTGGATTGAGCATCAAAAGACCCATAGCGGTAATGCTGGGTTAGACGAGTTACTCTCCCTCGCAGTGACTCATTATCGCCGTTATCTTGAATTGGCAAAACATGCCAGCAGTACACCAACTGAGATCATCGATTGCTATAACGAATTTCGAATTTTGTGCGCCATGCGCGCTGGGGAATATGGTGTAGATGGCATCAACTTGGGCGTGACCAATGCCCTCAAGCAAGCCAAGTTAATCTCGACTGAGCTTGAATTTTATCAGGGACGTCCGGTTATCATTCAGAGTAATGACTATAACTTAGGCCTGTTTAATGGTGATATTGGTTTGATCCTTTTAGACTCTGACCAGTCCCAACAAGGGCTATCAGATAAAAATGAGGCAAGCCACCCTCGCCACTCTCCCCTAAGGTTGATCCCCCCAAGATTAATGGCTCACTTTATCCAAGCCGATGGCAGTATCTTAAAAGTACTCCCCGCTCGCCTGCCCAGCCACGATACTTGCTTTGCCATGACGGTACATAAGAGCCAAGGCAGCGAATTTAGTAGTGTCAGTCTGGTATTGCCACTCTGGCCCAGTCTTGCTCAAAAGCAACTGTTAACCAAAGAGCTGGTGTACACCGCCATCACCCGCGCCAAAAAGCACTTTACTTGTCTGGGATCGCAAACCGTCTTCGAACATGCCAGTTTACAAGCGACTCAACGATCTTCAGGCCTCGCAAGACGATTATGGCATTAAGGTATGGGATGAACATATGAACTTAGAAAATAATCCTAAACCAACACTCTATTACGTCTATGATCCTATGTGCAGTTGGTGTTGGGGCTACGCCCCAACCTGGCATAAACTGAGAACAGCGTTAGAAGTGTCAGGAATAACCGTCGAGTACAAACTGGGCGGCTTAGCACCTGATTCTGACGAACTGATGCATAAGGAGATGCAATCTTTCCTTGAGCAGACCTGGCATAAAATCAACATCCAACTTGGCACTACATTTAACTATGATTTTTGGAGGAAATGTCAGCCAAGACGCTCAACGTATCCAGCTTGCCGCGCAGTGTTAATCGCCAGAGAGCAAGGCCTTGAACAGCAGATGCTTGATGGCATTCAAACCGCCTATTATCTCGAAGCCAAGAACCCTTCGGATCTTGACACCTTGGCCAATATAGCGGCAAAAATAGGTCTAAATACTACTGAGTTTGTCACACAGATGCACAGTGAGTTGCTTAATCAAAAACTGCTGAGCGAGATAGCCACTGTACGCCAACTCCCCATCCAAGGATTCCCCTCACTGGTGCTTGAGCAACATGGTCTGTTTAAACCTATACCATTAGATTATCAAAACTGGCAGAACAGTTATCAAAAGGTAATCGATGACTTGTAGTCATGGATCCGACACACCGATGGCATGATGCCAAAGAAAGTTACAAATAAAAAAACCATCAACACAATCAAGGTATCGATGGTTTTCCATTTTCAAACCACTTACATCACTAAAATTGCAATGAAATGATTAAATCTACGAATAGATTAGAACAAAGTGGGTACACCAAGATAGGTGATCACTAGGCGATTCTGATATTCATTCTTATAATTCCAACGTGAAATATCATAAATAGCTCGCTGATAACGTGCTTGAATAAACAAGGTATCACCCTCTTCAAGCGACATGATGCCATTGACAGCTGCAATTCCTGGTATAGCGCAACCGTAATTAGCTATGTCTGCGAACGTAACGGGGCCAATTGAGGCATTGCTACCTGGCGCTGCAGCATTGGGGACTGAGATACCGATACGTAACAGGTATCTACTGCCGCATTTCAGTTGAGAGAAACGGGCATCGACATTGTATAAACCCTTTGCTGGTGCAGTAAAGATATGTGAATTAGTATCAAATGAAGTATTGAAATTGATGTTAGCTGTATTATATTCAACAACTTTAATACTGCCATTATTCGCTTCAGTAAGCTCATCACCTGATATGTAGGCATCCACCACCACTTGATGATTTTGGATCCAAGTTGCATTTGCAGATGAAGCTATTAATAGGGTTAAACCCGCAGTCGCTAGTGTAAATATTGTCTTCATGTTTCTCATGTATTCTGTTCTCCACTTACTGTTTATGTTAACCCTACTTCTTTAATGGACAGAGGATTAATCTACAATCCAGCAAAAAATTGAAACAATATTCTTACACAAATTATTACATTCGTAAACTTATTTATCATATAATACACAGCTAAGACCAACAAAATGGGATCATATGGTCCAAAGAAACACTTTTGGCACATCAATCACTATGGTGCTCCTCATTCCACAAACGGTAAATTCGTTACGTCTCACCTACTAAAGTAGCAAAGAACTCCTCATAAACGTTAATAGCTCTATTTCTTAAATTTTTATAATCTAACTAAAAGATTTAAAGGAGAAAACCCCTTGTTTAAAAAGTGGCTTTTTACACATTTGTGGATAGTAGTTATTACCAGTGGCATCAATTTATTGTTATTTTCGAGTGACGTTACTGCTGATAATTTAGCTCAAACCACGAATAAATTACCCGAAGTGATCACTGTCCTCGGACAAGCCATCGACCATGAGATACCTGTTTATCCCGGTGCCCACCAACATGCTGATAGCGAAGAGATCGAACGCAGTCTAGACACTAACCTGGGACAATTTCTTAAAGACAAGTTTGCAGGTGTTAGCGTCAATGATGTGCAGAACAATCCTTTTCAAATGGATATGCAATATCGAGGATTTACACTTTCGCCTCTACTCGGTCTGCCTCAAGGGATCTCTGTTTATGTCAATGGAGTCCGTTTTAACGAGCCCTTTGGCGATACGATTAACTGGGAGTTGATCCCCCTTACCGCCCTCAGTAACGTCAGTCTCTATTCCGGCTCAAACCCTCTTTTTGGCCAAAACACACTCGGTGGAGCCTTGGTACTCAACATAAAGGATGGCTTTACGTTTCAAGGCACAGATGTAGAACTCAGAGCTGGCAGTCATGGTATGGATCAACAAACCATTGAAGTCGGCGGTAACAGTGGTGAATTGGGTTACTACGCTGTAGTAAGTCGCTATCAAGAAGAAGGGTGGCGACAATATTCCCCAACTGAGGTCAGCCAGTTTCTGGGGCGGTTAAGCTGGAAAGCCAATAATAAAACCCGTTGGGATCTGCTCACCGCATTTAGTCAAAGCGAGCTTATTGGTAATGGCGCGGTCCCTTTCGACCTAATGGCCTTAGAAGGCAGAGATGCGGTTTATACCCATCCTGACAAAACTGAAACCAACCATGGCTTTGCTTCTTTGTCTGGTAATATTGAATTGAATGACGCTATGACACTGGATCTCAACCTCTATTACCGTCAGAGCAAAACCGACGCATTAAACGGTGACGATAGTGATTTTGAAGAGTGTATTCATGCGGGCAACGAGACCTTATGTGATGAAGATGATGAGCCCGTTCGCTTTATTAAGCCTGATGCAACAGCATTTAACGACAGCTTAGAGGATTTAGGATTAGAAGCCGATGATCTTGATGGTCTCAATAACACTTCCAACACAGATCAAAAAGCCATGGGGGTAACAGCTCAGTGGACTATCGATACACAATTGCACCAAATGGATACTCAATGGGTTTTAGGGCTAACTGCAGACTTTGCTGACATTCGCTTTCAATCTGACACTGAATTTGCAGAGTTATTAAATGACACACCAGAGGCTCCTCGAGCGACACAAGCCGTTGGGTTATTTGATGCTGACTCGGTGGTCAGACTCGACAGTGAACGTCGTCATTATTCTGCTTTTGTTGCTGGCAGCTTAGCGATAGCTGACGATCTCACACTGACTTCTGCACTACGATATGATGCAACTAACGTCCACATGACCGATTTAGCACCTGGAAATGATGGTAAAACCTTAGATGGCGATCATGATTTTACTCATCTTAGCCCCTCAATTGGTATCAACTGGGCATTCACTGCTGACACGTCTCTATTCGCATCTTATAGTCGCTCAAGCAGAGCCCCTACCCCAGTAGAATTGAGCTGCGCAGATCCTGATGCCCCCTGTAAACTGCCCAATGGTTTTGTCTCAGACCCGCCTCTTGAGCAGGTCATTACCGATACGTTTGAAATAGGCGCTGAATATACTCAAGGCTCTCTTTCATTGGGTTTAACCCTATTTCATGCCCGTAACCAAGATGACATCATCTTTCAGCAGGCATCCGGACTACCCTCTGAGGGGTTTTTCGCTAATGTGGGCGACACTGAGCGCCAAGGCGGTGAAGCGTATTACAAACAGCAACTTCAGGATTGGCAGTTTACCTTATCCTACAGCTACCTAGATGCCAGGTTTTCATCAGATTTCATCTCATTTAGCCCTAACAACCCCCTTGGTGGTGATCGCCAAGTCAGTGCAGGTGATGCCATTCCTGGTTTACCCAAGCACAATGTTAAAGCGGGCATCGAGTGGTACATAGGTGATCTCACTCTGGGTAGCGACATTAAATACCAGAGTGGGCAATATTATCGCGGTGATGAAGCCAATGAAAATGAGATAATATCGGGTTTTGCCTTAGTTGATCTCAAGGTTATGTATCAGATCAATGATTGGATATCTATTTATACCCGCATCGATAATTTATTCGATACTCACTACCAAACCTTTGGTGCCTACGGAGAGTCCGATGAAGTGTTGGGTAACATTTATCCCGGATTTGACGATGCTAGATTTGTGGGGCCCGGCGCACCAAGAACTTACGTCGGTGGTTTAAAAATTAAATTTTAGCCTTATAAAACAAACTCGTTTTTTTACTTCACCTGCAACACTCTGGGTAAATATCGGGAGAAATGAACTCCTCCCCAGCTTTGCCCTGCCTTTTTCTGGTTCTCACTTCCAAACAGTTACATAGTTGTAGGCGTTCAACACTTTCAACATATAACGAGAGAAGAGATTAATACCATGATAAAAAATAAAAATAAATTAACGACCGTTGTAGGTACTCTGGGGTTTTTAGCTTGCTTAGGAGCCAGTAGTATTGCGCAAGCTGTACCTTGGTGTCACACAGGTACCATAGTACAAATTGCTAATGTAAATTGGAGCCAAGCACAAATCATGGCCAACTTTACGGGTGGCATTCCTGGTGGAGTCGTCGACCCAGAGGTCTACACCACTTATCACTCAACCTATAACTATGCCAATACATTTTCTGGCGGCGGCGGTGGTTTTGGTGGTTACAGTGTTCCTAACTCAGGACAAGTGAAAGTTCGATTAGACGCCCCTTATACACTGACCAATATGGTTGGTCCTGGTTACTACTACACCAGCCAAGGTGTTCAATTTAGATTGGATAAGTGCTACACCATACCACCATTGATGGAGCATAAAAAGATAGCGAGATTTGAACCCATTAAACCGGAAACTGGCGTAGAGGTTGCGCCCTATGAAAACTTAAGGGCTATTACTGAATTTTGGCGTGAAAGCGATCAAGAAAGAGATCAAAATAGATAATAGCCTGTTTACAAAAAGGCCCTTATGGGCCTTTTTACTGCTAAACACCCACCTAGCAACACATAAACATTATATTTCCATTCAATTAAGATAAATCCACCATTCATGGTACGTTTATGCAATAGAAAATGTTAATCATGGTGGAAGATGTTAGATAAATTCAGAATTCATTGGGTATTTTTATTGTTTATTTTTGGACATACCCATACCTTAGCGAACGACATTGATACTTGTTTTAAATCAAATACCGATAAGGACGAGCAATTAACAGCATGTAGAAACAGCCTGAACTCGGTGACCAAAGATAACCCTGACTATTTGGATCTGCAATTACAATTACTCATCTTGTATACCTCTCAAGGCGCTTACTCTCTTGCTAATCAAACAGACATTACTATTGCCGACCTTAGCTTGGATTTATACCCACTAAATAAACAATTCAAATACTTACGTCATCGCGGCATACTAAAGTATCGTCAGGGACTTTATCCGCAAGCCTTATTAATCTTTGAACAAGCCTATAAGCTCGCCGAAACTGACCAGCAAACATTATTAGAAGCAAAGGCCTTAAGTGATATAGGCACAGCCAATATGGCCATGGCTAATCATAAAGAGGCTATATCAGCTTTCCATCAAAGCTTATTGATAAAACAAAAAATAGCCCCTCAAAAAAGCATTGCGGTAACCCTTAATAATTTAGGTTCGGTTTACCTTAAAATGAAGGACTGGGTACAAGCTGAACGCTACTATTCACTGGCCTTAACTATCTATCGAAATGAAGGCAATACCGCCAGTGAAGCCCACAGTTTAGAAAACATCGCCGTTGTGCAGATGAAACAGGGAAAATACACACAGGCACTCGCAGGTTTCAAGCTGTCACTACAATTTTTTACCGAAACAAAACAAGAAGTAGCTCGACTCAGATTATTGATTAATATGGCTGAATTGAATTTACTTCAACAGCAATTAACAGCAGCTAAAGTTCATCTTGAACTGGCACAGAAAATAGAATCGAGATTAGGTAATAATGCATTAACCCTTCCTCTGAAACTCAATTTGGGAAACCTTTTTATTCAACAAGGTCTTTACCAACAGGCTGAATCAATATTGAAAACAGGGTTAGAACTGTCATTAGATAACAAAGACAGTGGGATCACGACAAGTTTTTATCAGGCACTTATCAATAATGCCGTCAAATTCTTCCGTTGGGAACAAGCCTATCTTTATGAAAAAAAACTAGAGGTTTATTTGCTGCAAGACTATCAACTTAAGTTTGATCAATCTTTAGCAAATACCCGGGTGCAGTTCGAGTATGAGCGCCAACAACAAGCCATTGAATTATTAGATAAAAAAAACAAAATAAATGATTTACTCATTCAAAGTCGAAATACTCAACTCTTAGTACTAAGTCTGTTTTTTATCATCATGGCTGCCGGCATGTATGCTCTTTATTATCGACAGAAACAACACCGTCTTACTGAACAACGAAAACTCGAGCAACAAATTAATTGGCACAGGAAAAGAGTTAAACAGCTAGGTGTATCCCATTCAGCGCTAAAAGCAGCATTTGGTCAGCTCCCCCAAGCGTTACTCGTCGTCAATAATAGTGAACAACTGGTCTATATCAATCAAAGTGGCTGTGATCTGCTTCATCAAGATGAAACCCAGCTTGTGGATCACAAGCTGGAGACGGTTTTCCCTCGAACATCAATCAACTTTTGGGAACAATGGGATAGCGACTCAGAGCTTGATAATGTCCAAGTGACGAATGTTCACATAAACTCGCCAGCAGGCCCACAACTACTGGATATTTGGTTAACTAACGTATCCAGAGGTGAACCTATTGCAGTGATCAATATGGCAAAACATGGCGAATTGGCTTCTCAAAAGCCAATTAACTCATTACTTACAGAGCAAGACTTTCAATATAAATTGGTGGACTTAATGTTTCACTGTGTTGAGTTTTGGGAAATGACAACTCAATCGACACGTATTGAATTAGCAGAAAAAAGTGGGATTTGGCGTGTATCAATAGATGATGGCAGATTAAGAACTCGTTCTCTTGATCGCTATCTATCAGTGCAATTACTTCCTAAAAAACCCAGGTGGAGAGAGGTACTAAGAACCGCTCATTATGTGATAGCAGAGTGTCAGCTCGACAGTGAACAGGAGAGTACCATCAATTTAAAACTGACAGCACTAAACCAACACCTGCACACAAAAGCACTGCTCTGATGAACTAGGGCTAATAATCTTAAAGTGCGACTAAATCCAAGTTCAAGTTACTTGATGAGTAACTTTCGCTCTCGTTCATCAAATTCCATATCACACAAACCACAAGCAAACCGAACTCCTTGAACAATGGAATACACCTCATGATGATTTTGGTCACTATTTTTCAAACTTTCAGGTCCATAAAAAATAGGACGAACCGTACCACCATCCCCTCTAGAATTCACATTCCTATAAGCTAATGATTGACACAAGTGATTGGTTGCCGATCTCGCGAGGTCATACTCATCATCAAATTGTCCACAACTTTTAGTTTCAATATCCCCTCCTTCCAAACCAGATCCAGGACATACATCTTCAGCGAAGCGCTCAAAACGAGCCAAGTGCAAAGAGGTAAAAGAAAACTCACCTAAAATAACTATATTGCCATTGTTACACCATTGACCCTCAATGGGTTCTTCGTGGGCTAATACCGTTGCAGGTAACATTATATTTGCGGCAACCACAAATGCCATAACACGCTTATTCATATTCTCTATTCCCTGAATTTCCTGATATGTCGCTGTACTATTTCATACCAAGTTAATACCGGAAGCGACAAAAAGTAATTTAAATAGAGGGTAAAAACAGGGAGAAGTTATTTATTTAGAACATTTCACCTTATAAAACAGTTTATTAAGAATTCCCCTTAGCAACGATGAATGCTCATTATTAGCTTCTTGTGCGTTACATAATACGATGTTAATTTACTGATGGTGCGTTACCACGTGCAAAGAGTGGTTAACATCAATAGAAAAACCATAAACCGGAGCAGTAATGAAGAGTGCAGGCGTGATCTTAAATCGAATCAATATCGGTTTTATTGCTTTTCTGGTTGGATTTACCAGTTCGGTCGCCTTGATCTATCAAGCAGCGTTTAACTTAGGTGCCGATTTAGCCATGGTGTCGAGTTGGATTTTTGCACTTGGGATCGGGATGGGCATCACCTCGATAGGCTTATCTCTGTACTATCGAGCCCCTATCTTAGTCGCTTGGTCTACACCCGGAGCCGCACTGCTGATCACCAGCACTAACGGCTTCAGTATCAATCAAACCATCGGTGCTTTCATTGTTTCCGCTGTTCTAATCACACTATCAGGCATGACTGGTTGGTTTGAAAAAATCTTGCAGCGCGTTCCACAACAGATCGCCAGTGCCATGTTAGCTGGGATATTACTTTCCTTCGGAATTGATGTGTTTAACCTGATGGGGCAAGAATTATACTTAGTGTTCACCATGCTGTTCACTTACCTCATCTGTAAACAACTAATGCCCAGATTCGCCATGTTAGCCATCCTTATTGCGGGTATTTCGTTGGCATGGCAACAAGGGTTATTTATTATCCCTAAACTGGATTGGACCATAAGCTCACTTATTTTCATCGAACCAGAGTGGAACTTTGCCGCCATCATGAACATAGGTATTCCATTGTTTCTGGTCACGATGGCAACGCAAAATATACCTGGAGTGGCCATTTTAAAAGCCCACAACTACCAACCTCCTATCTCGAAGTTGATATCCGTTACTGGCCTGATGAATATAGTCATTGCTCCTTTCGGAGGGTTCGCAATTAATTTAGCCGCGATAACAGCAGCTATTTGCATGTCACCTGAAGCGGATGCAAACCCACATAAACGTTACTGGGCAGCTGTTAGCGCTGGTGCTTTTTATCTCTTTATGGGGGCCACTGCTCTCACCTTAATGACGCTGTTTCAAGCCATGCCCCAAGCGTTTATATTGGCTCTTGCTGGAATAGCTCTGTTTTCGACTATAGGAACCAGTTTGCAACATGCTTTTGTCGACTCTGAATATAAAGAGGCAGCCTTAATGACTTTTCTGGTCACTGCGTCGGACTTCAGCTTATGGAATATTGGCTCTGCACTTTGGGGAGTATTGGCAGGGGTCATCACCCTCTTCATTGCTTATCTTGTTACTAAACTCAGGCGTAAAACCGCCACGGCACTCACTAACGATTAAGCTTGCTGCTATCGCAAACATAATAAAGCCGATAATAAACGCTAATACTTTCCATAAAACAGGTTTCTGAAAGATAGGAATTAAAATTCTCGCCCCATAACCTAATGCGAAAAAAACACAAAAGAGCCTGTGATACCCCTAAAGAGAAACCCGCTAGATATGTAGCAAACATCTAAAAACCTTTACTTATACGGTTAAGCAATAGGTAACATAAATTACGTTAAGCTATCCATAAGTTCAAGCGCACCTAACTAGAGGCGAGAACACAGGTGCGCGTGAATAAACCTATAAATTAATCTTTCACTTAGCCTTTGATCAGATAATCTCCCTTGGTTGAAAGAGTGACAGTGATAACTGAACCGGTGCTGTTCTTCCAATACCAACCGTGAGAACCAGCAAAGGGGGTCGTTAGTGAGCCTTTCATCTTATCTGACGTTGTGATTGAAAAGCTTTCAAAATAACCCGTTTTATCTCCCTTTGGCTCGCCGTGAAAATCAAAATATAGCGGCTCGCCATCGGTGCTCCATTCATATTCTAAATGAACAAACGCATCCATAAGCAGCTTATACTCAAGCCCTTTTCCGGCAGGGATTTCGATGTTAACGATATCACTTCTCACGTCAGGGCTTTGTCGACTCAGGGCAATTTCAGCAACCGACGGCGCATCAGCGACAGTAGTGCCATCTAACATAAGCACGGACTCGACCAAACCTGCTTTAGCTACGTCTTTATCTACATTAGTATTTGCATTTTGAGTGCCTGACTCTTCAACTGACACCAAATTGGTTTGCGACAGTTGGGTCAAGCCTAGAGACTGACCAATACCGGTTGGATCGATATTGTACTCCGCAGGTAAAATGGCGATAACGAGTATTATTGCTGCCACGACAGAAGCCGCGAGTGTTGCCTTCAGTAATGTGCCCGTTGAATGGACAGGGATCGCTACATTGACATTGTTACTGGTGTTTTTATTTTGGACGCTCATTATGTATCCTTTTGCACTTTGTTAAGCGAAACTGGTGTCTATTTAATGACTCTAACTATCTATTAAGCATTGTTAAAAAAGGTGGAATAAGGGACTAATTGATAAAATAGCCCGTTAATTGAAAACCCACTAACATCAAGCCTGCACTCATTAACAGTGTATTTGTCGTGGTAGAAAACTGAAAATAACTCCGCTGTCGTCGCCAGAAGCTCATCAAGATAACCACGGCACCTAGAACCAGAAATTGACCTATCTCAACCCCTAAATTAAAGGCTAATATATTAGGTACTAAACCTTCTTGGGGCAGGTCAAACTCTTGAATTTTAGTGGCAAGACCGAAACCATGAAACAGACCAAAAAGCAGAACCGCCAGCTTAGTATTGGGCTGGGAGCCAAATATTCGCTTAAAACCACCTAAATTATCAAAGCCCTTATACACAATAGAGAGGCCGATAATGGCATCGATAAGATAGGGATTGACCTGAATGTCATTAAGCACGCCAAACAGCAAGGTGATGCTGTGGCCTAAGGTAAATAGGCTCACATAAATTAAAACATCTTTGGTTTTAAAGAGAAAAAATATCACTCCGACCAAAAATAACAGATGATCATACCCGGTCACCATATGTTTGGCACCGATATAGATAAAGGGCAAGATAGAGATCCCTTCATTGAGAATTAAAAACTGCTTGGTATTCTCATCAACCCCGTGGGCTGATAATGAGAACGACACAAAAAGTCCTAATACACTGACCAATAACCCCGTAGACAATTTGATGGTGTTAGCCCAAAAACGGCTCATCGCACACTCTCCAATAATATATTTTGTATTAGATACACCTATCTCTTAATCATCAGTAATGACTTAAAGAGGTAACGGTATAAATGGTTTAGCAATACGCTCTATGCAGAGAAAGCTGCTAAAAAAATAGAATATTATTAAGTGTGCGGAGGAGGAATTGGCGGTGCATCGTCAGTAGTGAGGTAAAAAACATCATCACTGGTTAAGGTCTCAGACTGCAAGAAACATGATAAAAAACTGGGATCTACTGGAGGATGAGACGGAGTATGGGAATGGTTACTGTGTTCATGCTCACCTGTCATGGCGCTAGCTTCACTATCCGCTAAACGCTCAACGGACTCTGTGGCATTGAACGCCGCCGTCCCATGGTTGTGCCCTGCCTTTAAATCGAAACTGTGCTGATGGTGATGGCTAACAGCAATCCCCATAGGATGGTCGCCACTTGGGTATTGCACCGAAAAGGCAACACCTGACGCTAACACCTGACACACTAATACCACCAGCAAAATAAGCAGCGTCCAGTTTGACTGCACTCGACTCCCGCCTGTGTTGCAGGGATGTCTCACAGCGCATATGAATAAGTTAGCTTTAAAATTGAACAGTTATAATCTCTATGAGTTATTTTTCTTCTAAAGTCATTAGCGAAACAGTTAGTGAACCAAGGTATTAAATCAGATCCCCATATAAACATCCAGCCACCTAAAATCCTGTTTAAAAAGTGGTGTTATTATTGGCATTGTTTCGATACAGCGCTCGATAAACAGGCTAATGCTTGATCAAATTCAACTTCATTCAAATTCGCGTAGCCTAACCTTAATCCATGGGTCTTTTCACATACTCCTGAAAAGAGATCGCCTAACACAAGTAACAAGCCAAGCTCCTTCGCATCTTGTTGTAACTTATCCATATCTATTGCCGTATCAAAGCGCAGCCATAAAGCTAAGCCACCAGCAGGGACATTAAATTGAGCCATAGGTAATATCTTCCGCACACGCTCAACCGCATGATCAAGGCGTTGTTTATATATTTTCAAAGCACGACGTATATGCCTCTTCATCTCTCCATTACGCATCAACTCTGCAACAGCGAGCTCCGTCACAGCATTGCCTTGCCGATCAATAAGTAAGATTTCTTGGCCGCAACGTTGAATAAAATCTTCAGGCGCAACCATATAGCCTAGGCGCAGTCCCGGCGCTAAAATTTTTGATAATGAACCAATATGGATGACACGTCCTGCGGTTTCCATGCTCGCCAATGGCAGCATTGGTTTATGGGAGAAATGAAATTCATGATCGTAATCATCTTCGATAATGATGAAATTATATTTCTCAGATAGGGCTAATAGACGGATCCGTCGTTCGAGAGACAACATACTGGTCGTCGGAAATTGATGATGGGGCGTAGTGTAAACGGCGCTGATTTCACAGCTCTCACATATTTGTTCTAAGGCTGCTAAACTCATGCCATCATCATCTTGGTCTACATAGGAGATATCCAGTCCGAATGATTCAAATGCCGCTCGGGCCGGCGGATAACTGAGCTTTTCCATCACCACACAACCCCCATGTTTCGACAGCAAGCGAGCGCTTAAGTAGATGCCCATTTGACTGCCACGAACGAGACAAACTTGCTCAGTAGTGACACTCATCCCCCGCTCTAAACGCAACATCTCAGCGATAGCACTTCGCAGCGACTCACTTCCCCTCGCATCATCATACGCCAAACGGTTCGCTCGGGAGGAGAGAAGTAAAGCACGTCGAAAAGCACGGGATAGTACATCAAAAGGTACCAACCTAGTATCAGGGACTCCGTCACTAAAGAGCAGTTTGCTTGGTTTAACGGGGCTCACCGACAATGCATAAGCCTCGAGGCCAGATTCAGTTAACGACAATGGAAACGGGGCTTGCTCCGGTAGAGCTATTTCATTTGTCTCAAATAAAGGTAATTTTGTACTAATAAAAGACGCTCGTCTTGGTTGCGTTTCAATCCATCCCTGGGCTAATAACTCCTCAAATGCTTGCACTACTGTCTTACGATTAATCCCTAAGTTATCACTTATTTTACGTGTGCCAGGTAGTGGTGTTCCGGCCAATAAACGCCCTTTTCGCACCTCATTAATCACAGCTTGTACTAGCTGTAGGTGCAGTGATACCGCCAAGCTTCTATCGAGTGAAATGCTCAAATGCCAATTCCGCAGACTGATGCCCTTCTCTTTTTTCATTCTATAACGCTCCATCTGGCCCCGTAAAGATTAACAAGCTGGAGGTTTTTAGGTTCCAGAGATTACCGCATTATTAACAAAAGTAACGACCAAAAACAACTAACAACAAGGCTCATCTCAATCTGTTTCACGCGCTTAAAAGGACGACTAAATGACAAGTTTAACCCAATCAAAAAATGATTTAATTCTTGATTCACATAATAAAATGAATGAGTTTTTATCCATACCAGACTGGAGCACAACGGAAAAACTGGCACTCACCTGCCGCATTCTATTCGATGCTGGCCATGATTCTGGTCTAGCTGGGCAGATCACTGCGCGTGCCAGTGAACCCAATTGCTACTACACCCAACAACTCGGCTTAGGCTTTGATGAGATCAGTGCTTCGAATCTACTGTTAGTCGATCAGGACTTAAACCGCCTTTCAGGGCAAGGCATGCCTAATCCAGCCAACCGTTTCCATACTTGGGTCTATAAAGAGCACCCTGAAATCAACTGTATTATTCACACTCACCCTTTCCATATAGCGACACTATCTATGCTAGAGCAACCTTTGGTTGTTTCTCATATGGACACTTGCCCTCTGTTTGATGACTGTGCTTTTCTGGCCGATTGGCCAGGGATCCCTGTGGGTAACGAAGAAGGGGTGATGATCTCATCGGCACTTGGGGATAAACGTGCATTATTTTTGGCCCACCACGGATTACTTGTCACAGGACACACCGTTGAGGAAGCGCTCATGTTGGCACATTTAATAGAACGTGCAGCCAAAATGCAGCTTGCTGCAATGTCAGCGGGCACTATTCAGCCCATAAAACCGGAACTTGCTAAAGAAGCCCATGATTGGATCTCAACCGAAAAACGTTATCAGGCATTTTTTGCTTACTACGCCAGGCGTGCACTACGTTCACATGCAGATTGTTTGAAATAACCCTACCTACATTGACTTAATAGGAATTATCAATGACTAAAACCACGATAGAGCTCAAAGGTATCATCACCTACCCCATCACACCATTTAACCACACTGGCGGTATAGATGTGGTGAAATTAGAACAACTGATCGAGCAGCTCATTTATGCAGGCTCTAACGCCATAGCGCCACTTGGCAGCACGGGAGAAAGCGCATATTTAAATGATGAAGAGTGGACACTAGTCGCATCGACCTGCGTTAAAAAGATCGCCAATAGAGTCCCAGTTATTGTCGGGATTTCTGAACTCACGACTCAAAATGCCATAAAACGAGCGAAAATAGCAGAAAAAGTGGGGGCTGATGCCATCATGGTACTGCCAGCTTCCTACTGGAAACTGTCTGATGATGAGATTTTTCAGCACTATGTCTCAATTGCAGAAGCTATCAATCTGCCAGTCATGGTCTATAACAATCCAGCCACGAGCGGTATCGATATGTCACCTGAATTGATCGTAAGTATGTTCAAATCCATAAGCAATGTCACCATGGTCAAAGAGAGTAGCGGTGATATACAGCGCATGCACAAAATACGTCAATTATCGAACAACGAACTGCCATTTTATAATGGTTGTAATCCTCTTGCTCTTGAAGCATTTGCCGCAGGAGCGACAGGCTGGTGTACCGCTGCGCCTAACCTTATCTCCACTTGGCCGCTCAAGTTATATGAAGCTTTTCAAGCTGAAGATATCACCCTGGCACGCGAACTTTTCTATCTCCAATTGCCTATTTTGGAATTCATCTTAAAAGGGGGATTACCCAGCACCATAAAAGCAGGGTTAAAAAGTAACGGCTTTGATGTCGGCAATCCGAGAAAGCCTGTATTTCCTTTAAGCCCACCTCAGATCACTAAACTCAATAAGCTGCTAAAAGAACTAGCAACAACTGAAAGTTAGTTCAACAGGTCGGGTGAGGCACTTTGCCCTTAATCCGATCTTTCAACATCCCTAAGCTCCCAACAGGGGCAAATTCCTGATCCTGTGGTAGGTGAGCGCCATGAACATGCACTGCTTCAATGTATTCATTGGCAGTGGCTCACCCAGTTTCAGCACTATCTCCCTGTTTCCTTGAAAAACCAAGATGTCTGAATGCAACTCACGAAACGTATCAACCAGCTTAGTGTTGCAATTCATAAAAATTGAAAACTGCTGTGGATATTGAGCATTCCAATCAAAGCGTACAGGGCTGCCTCCACTAACACGATAACTCAACTGACCCCATTTCAGGCTTTCTTCAACCTCACCCAATTGATGTTCGTCAGCAAGATCAAGTATCAGGCTTCTGACATCAAATAGTACAAGCTTTACATGATCTGGGTATTGCGCAAATTTATCCTCAATATCCTGTTTCATCTTCTGCCTTTGCTCGTTGTAAGTCCAAACGGAGTCGCTCTTAACCTTTCATGAGTGATCTATCTGAGTATCATTTGGAAAAGGCGAACCTCTACCCGTTTCCGCAGCATCTTTAAGACTCAGTAAGAATATCCCCCACTTGGTATTACAATGAGCCATAAAGTCTGTGGCTTCTTTCCAGCTGGCATGGGTGAAGTTGACAAAGGTTTGTTCTCCCTCATCAACAAGTTCAAATAAGATGCTTGTGCCGATCCAAGCTTCAGGCACACTACCTGAATGCTGCCAGCGGACTCGCTCATTAGGGAGTAACTCCACAACAGTAAAGTCAGGTCCGCCCCCATTAAAGCGAAATTTAATCACAGCGCTTATCTCACCAGCGCCTGAAACATCATTAGTCCACCACTGGGCGAGTCCCGTATCTGTGGTCAACAAATGATAAATTTTATCTGCAGAAGACTTAATCCCAACTCTATGCCGTATATCCTTCATGCTGCTCTCCTAGCGTAAACATTCAGTACTGCAAAAACCACATTAGTTCACATTTAACAACAAGCCTAGCATTACCAACTAAGAACTTAGCTATATTTAGCGTAAAAACTCAGATTATTGACAAGTGCTATTTTTTACAACATCTTAATTAACATCAATATCCGGTAATGATCGTTAGCCTAATGGCTTTCGTACAACTAGGTTGACTAAATAATTACTCATCAAAGTGAGTAACGAAGACTTGCAATAATCCCAAGCAAAATAAAATCAATATAACGTATCTAAGGGAAGCAAAATGGCTAAAAGTAGAGTGTGGTACAAAGTTCTTGAGAATAAAGATGAGCTCCTAGAGGGACGAGTCATGTCAGTAACAGCAGGACACCAAGTCCTCTGCTTAAGTCATTTTGAAGGCAAATATTCAGCCTTAGATAATCGTTGCCCTCATCAAGGTGGACCATTAGGTGAAGGGTCGATCGAGAAAGGTTTATTGCGTTGTCCCTGGCATGGTTGGGAATTCCATCCTTGCTCCGGTATCCCTCCTGGTGGATTTAGCGATGGTATTCAGACATTCGAAGTAAAAGTAGAGGGTGATAGTATTCTAGTTGCCATTGAAGAGGAGGCAGATCATCAACCCACCATCTCTGACGTCATGGTTGAAACTATGGTCAACTGGGGCGTTAACCGTGTATTTGGCATGGTTGGTCACTCAAATCTCGGAATGGCTGATGCACTTAGACGTCAGGAGGAGCAAGGCAAGCTTAAGTTTATCGGTATACGCCACGAAGGGGCCGCCTCTTTTGCAGCCTCAGCCTATGGCAAGTTAACGGGCAAACCCGCGGCCTGTTTTGCCATTGCAGGCCCAGGTTCAACGAATATGTTTACCGGCCTTTGGGATGCAAAAGTCGACCGAGCCCCCATCTTAGCCTTAACTGGGCAGGTGGCTACCCAAGTCGTAGGAACTGGCAATTTTCAGGAGGTCGATCTGGTTAGAGCATTTGATTCTGTGGCCGAATTTAATCACAGAGTTGAACACAGAAGTAAACATAGCGAATTGATGAGTTTGGCCATTAAAACGGCAATCATAAAGCGCGATGTGGCCCACCTAACCTTCCCCGATGAAGTTCAGGAACTCCCACTAGCCCACAATGAGCGCGCCCAAAACGATGAGGAGAGGATCACCAGTTTTACCATATCGCCTCCCCTGGAGAGTGTTGAAAAAGCCCTGAATATGCTCAATCAATCAAGCAAACCTGCCATAGTTGTCGGTCACGGTGCTAGATTCCATATGAAGGAGATCATCGAGTTTGCCGAGAAGCTAAACTGTCCAGTGATGACAACTTTTAAAGCGAAAGGTCAAATCTCCGATCATCATCCACTGGGCTGTGGTGTATTGGGTCGCAGCGGGACCCCCATCGCATCTTGGTTTATGAATGAAGCCGATCTGTTACTGGTTATTGGTGCATCATTTTCAAACCACAGTGGGATCACCCCTAAAAAACCGACCATTCAGATAGACTTCGACCCTATGGCGTTAAGTAAATTCCATAAAATTGATGCTGCGGTTTGGGGCGAGATTTCAGTTTCCGTTAAGATATTAGCGGCACAAATGTCGAATTTTGACAATAAACTTGACCGAACTTCAGATATCAAACAACGCAGTGATATTTGGGATGCCGAAAAGGCCAAGCGCCTGACAGAAGCCAGAGGCAAAGGGGTCAGCTCAATATCAGTTTTCGATGCTCTATCTAAACTCACTCCCGATAATGCCGTCGTGTGCGTCGATGTTGGCAACAATGCCTATTCACTCGGTCGATATTTTGAGAGCAAGCAACAAACATTCTTGATGTCAGGATACTTAGGTTCCATCGGCTTCGCTTTTCCCGCAGCAATGGGCGCATGGGCAGCCGTTGGCAACCAAAGGCCCATCATCGCGGTTGCCGGTGACGGAGGCTTCTGTCAATACTTAGCCGAGCTCACCACAGCGGTAAAATATAAGATGCCTATTAAAGCGATAATCTTAAATAACAGTGAATTAGGTAAGATTTCTAAGGAGCAGAGAGCAGGAGAGTTTGATGTTTGGGCCACCGATTTAGTTAATCCCAACTTCTCTGAATACGCTAACTCCTGTGGTGCACTTGGCATACGTGTCATCGACGATGCAAGGCTTGTCGAAGCGATGAAAACCATAATGGAACATCAAGGGCCTGCATTACTTGAAATAATCACAGATGTAGGTTTGATTTAAAGGATCCCCTTGTCAATTAAAGCTAAAGTTGATACCCAGCCACTTAAAGATGTAGAGTTCAGCGACACTTCACCAGCGCTGAAACTGGCATTCTGAGCTTGCTAGGGTATTGGCTTATATTCTTCGAGTAGATAATCACCACTTGATTCAAAACTGGACTCACATCGCGTTAGAACAGTTGCAAAAAATAGCGATTACGCCATAGTGAGCCAGCAATCGAATATTATCTCTGGAGAGAAAGAGAACATGAGTCAAATAAACCTACTCTTATTATGTGGCGGCGGCGGAGATGAACATGCTATTTCACTCATGTCGGCAAATTTTCTAGAAACATCACTGGCTAAAATACCAAAGATAAATCTGTTAAGAGTAGAGCTAGATGACCAAGGTCATTACCACACTCATGATGGTAAAAATTGTGAACTCACTAACCGTAAAGAGATCCGTTTTGCCGATGAAGCACAGCCATCCTGGGCTGTTGACTATGTGATCCCTTGCATTCACGGTTTTCCCGGTGAGACCGGTGATATTCAATCTTACTTTGACTTGATCAAGTTGCCCTTCTTTGGCTGTGATTCAGAATCGAGCAGTAACTGTTTCAATAAAGTCACAGCTAAGATGTGGTTCACTGCACTTGGTATTCCAAACACACCTTATATCTTCCTTAATGAATTTAATGAAGACGCTATAACACAAACAACTCAAGCACTTGAGAACTGGGGATCTATCTTTATTAAAGCCGCCTCGCAAGGTTCATCTGTGGGTTGTTACCGTGTAGACAGCCCAAATGATGTTGCCGCAACATTGGAACAAGCCTTTAGCTACTCACCCTATGTTATTGTCGAAAAAACCATTAACGCACGCGAGCTTGAAGTCGCCGCCTATGAGATAAATGGGGCAGTGGTGGCAACTAAGCCCGGTGAAATTATCTGTGCCAGTAACACCTTCTACAGCTTTGATGAGAAATACGCTGCAGACAGTAAAGCAGAGACAAAAGTCATTGCCGATGTCAGCGATGACATAGCTCAACAGATCCAAGCCTATGCCATCAAAGTATTTAAAGGCATGAAATTGAGCCACCTTTCACGCATCGATTTCTTTCTAACCGATGAAAACGAAATATTGCTAAATGAGATCAATACATTCCCTGGTTTAACACCTATCTCTATGTTTCCCAAAATGCTTGAAAATAATGGTGATGACTTTACTCAATACTTATACTCAAACATTAAATCGCAACTAGCTTAAGGTGTTGATGTCATTTTAAATAGCTAACCCCTATCAATAGCCATACAGATCAAAAAATCAACAAAATCCGCAAGCATGGTTAACTCACCACCACAATAGTGACAACCTTAATAAGGTGAATCTTATAAGAATAATAACTTATTTTGGAAGTGTATTTTGAAAACAGCTAAGGGGTTTACATTAATTGAGCTGGTGGTTGTTATCATCATTCTTGGCATTTTAGCGGTGACTGCTGCGCCTAAATTTATTTCTCTATCAGATGATGCCAATTTGTCAGTGGTTCAGGGAACCAGAGGAGCGCTAAAAGATGCTGTAACTCATAGCCACCTATTTTGGCAAATACACGGCAATGGGGCTGAAGCAGCAGATCTACCAGATTTACATGATGGTAGCTTCAATTTCAACAGTACAGGTTATCCTGTTGAATCTGGTGACCGTTTAAGTTCGGGTCATGGGGTCATAACAAGCCCAAATGCGAATATGTGTGGTCGTCTATGGAATGGTTTATTGGATCACAGCCCCGAATTGGATCGTTCTGGAGAGGGAAATAAAACAGGTAGTGGTAATACTGTATTTTACTATTCAGTTGAGGGAGGAGTATTTAAAGTAAATAATCCGGTAGCAGGCACCTGTATTTATGCCTTAATGGGCGACGATGCTATTCAGATCCAATACGATAGCAACACAGGTAATGTTACTCTGATCCAATAATAGACATTAATTACGACGACCAGAGGCATAGAAAGCTTACTTGCTATCAAACAATCTGCATCTTAATATCTCCAGCAATAGCAAAATAGCATTGGCCTGAATGGGCTTAACTACGGAACCACACACAACTTGAAAGAATTTGACTTTAATCTACTCACAGTGCTGGAGGTTCTACTCGAAGAGAAGAGTGTCACCTCTGCAGCTGCTCGCTTACATTTGAGTCAATCTGCAGTGAGCAAACAGTTAGGAAGGTTGCGCGAAACATTCAATGACAAACTGTTTGAACGCACATCACATGGATTAAGGCCTACACCTAAGGCCCTAGCCCTAGCTCCAGAGCTCAGACAGGTACTTAATCAGGTATCTCAGCTTACCCGCCCCAGTGAATTTGAACCTGAATTAAGCCAAAGAAAATTTCGCATTCACATGGTTGAAACTGCTTACTCACTAACCTACCCTCATTTTATGCCTGAGTTGCTTCAACTTGCTCCCAACATAAAACTCGATAGTCAGACTTGGCATCTTGATAGCATGGCGATGCTTCTTCGGTGTGAAATCGATCTGGGGATTGCCTGTCGGGAATGGGATAATCGTTCCCTGCTCCATATGAATGATGTGCCCGACGAGCTTGAATGTGTGGAACTACTGTGTGATCACCCCGTTTGTTTAGTCAGTAACAAACACCCTCTACTGCAGGAACCTTGGAATTTAGAGACGTTTTTAAAATATCGTCACCTTCAAGTTACCTTTGGCGGTATCGAACATTGGCTACTTGATGATGTATTAAAGGTTGAGCATCTACATCGAGATATCGCTGTCAATATGACCGACTTCAACAGTGCTATGCACCTTTGTGAGCAAAGTGAACTGATGCTCTGTTGCCCAGCAAAGTATGCATCTCAAATGAGTCAAAACTATGCTCTGACCACATTAGAGATCCCCACTCACCTCGTTCCTGGTGCCTACGTGCTTTTTTGGCATAAACACTTTAATTTTGATCCCAGTCATACTTGGCTAAGGGAGTTAATCTCGAGCCGCACCATAGCCCATCATCAGGCCAACCCGCTGTAATACCGATCCCAATTAATAGGTGAACAGTTCAGCACAACGAATAAAAAAGCCTGACTTTAATATTAAAGTCAGGCTTTTAGGTTTTATTACATCCTTTATTGTTAAATGCCAATCGGTTTAAGTCGCCTTGCTCTTGGCCGACTGAAACAAACCTCTTTACTTATCTGAAGTTTTGGAGAGAATCCAAATAGAGGCAACTGCAACGACAGAAAAACCACCTAGTATAATGATTGGCATGGCGCTGTAGCCAAGGACATGCCATATAACACTCTCTAATGTACTCATAATGGCTCCTTAATTCCAACCTTCAACTTCGTGCATATCTGGCAATCTATGGGCGATACCTTTGTGGCAATCCACACAGGTCTTTTCACCACTGGCAAGCGCAGTAGAGTGCTGCCTGACACTGCGTGGGCTCTGCTCGGAGAAGTCCATAAAGTCAAAGTTATGACAGTTACGACACTCTAAAGAGTCGTTCTTTTTCATTCTTGCCCACTCCCTTTCGGCTAAATGAGCTCGTCGCTCCTTGAACTTCTCAGGCGTGTTAATGGTTTGAGTAATATAATACGCAAACAGCTCTTTAGAAGCTTGAACTTTACGTATGATTTTATCCGTCCAAGCATGAGGTACGTGACAATCTGAACAGATAGCACGAACACCAGAACGGTTAGCGTAGTGAACCGTCTCTTGAATTTCAGCCACTATCGGCGCGTGACATCCAGAACAGAACTCTTCAGTGTTGGTCGCTTCCATACCTGTGTTGAATGCCCCCCAGAACATGAGTCCACCAGCAAATCCCATAAACAGAACGACACCTACCGCGGCTTTACTGGGCCGCCTCAATATGCCCCAGAAGCCTTTTAAGGCATTAATAATCCATTTCATATTATTACCTGCCTATTTATTTTTGCAGTGATTGAACACGCTCGAAGGAGTTACCCACTAACGGTTTCGCATCTGCTTGTGTCACGTGACACTGCAGGCAAAAGTATCGTCGAGGAGAAACATCAGCCAGTACTTCATCGTTTCGATTAGTAAAGTGAGTCACACTGATTTTAGTTGCCCCCATCTGCTTGGCATTTTTCCAGCCATGGCATGATAAGCATTTGTTAGCATTTAATGATACTTCATAGCTCCTGATGTGATGCGGGATCAATGGTGGCTGAAAGACATAACTGCTTTCAATATCTACCTGATCACGCGGCACTTTCTTCATAGGATCTGCCGCTCTAGTGGCTTCTAACTCAGCAGTGCCGCGTAAAGACTCTACACCACCGATACCACGATCCTGGCTTACAGCAAAGCCACTGATCAGAGTTAAGGTAATGCTCAACGTCAATAAAATTGATTTTTTCATCCTAACCCTGCCTTATGCTATTTTAGTAATTTTAACAGGACACTTTTTATAGTCTGTCTGTTTCGATAACGGATCGGTTGCATCTAAAATAAGTTTATTAATTAAGATACGTGCATCGAAGAACGGCACAAACACCAAGCCTTTTGGTGGCCGGTTACGCCCACGTGTCTCGACCCGAACACGAATATCACCACGCTTGTTACTCATTAACACTTCATCACCACGACGCACACCATGAGACTTAGCATCATCAGGATGCATGTAACAAAGCCCATCAGGGACTGCCTTATAGAGCTCAGGTACACGACGTGTCATGGTTCCCGTATGCCAATGCTCAAGTACACGACCAGTACATAACCATAGAGGAAACTCATCATCTGGAGATTCTGGTGGCGCCTCGTAAGGTGCTGAGATTATCCATGCTTTGCCATCTGGCTTGCCATAGAATTCAAATCCTTTGCCTTTGCCAACATAGGGATCTGAACCCTCTTTAAAGCGCCATTTTGTCTCTTTGCCATCGACAACAGGCCAGCGTAAACCGCGCTCTTTATGGTAGCGTTCGTATGGCGCTAAATCATGACCATGTCCGCGTCCAAAGCTTGCATACTCTTCAAATAGACCCTTTTGTACATAGTAACCTTGGGCCTTGGCATCATCATTGAGCTCTTGCGCTTCTGATAATGGAAACTTGTTCACTTGGCCATTTTCAAATAGCACTTCACACATATTCTTACCACGTACTTCGGGCATCTGAGCAATCAGCTCTTCGGCCCATACTTCTTCAATTTTGAAGCGTTTTGCAAATTCCATAATCTGCCATAGATCGGATTTCGATTCACCAGGCGCTTTAACCTGCTGATACCAAACCTGAGTACGACGTTCAGCATTACCGTAAGCCCCCTCTTTCTCTACCCACATAGCAGTCGGTAAGATAAGGTCAGCAGCTTGCGCTGTTACCGTTGGGTATGGGTCTGAACAGACAATAAAGTTTTTCGGATTACGGTAGCCTGGCAAGCGCTCGCCGTTAATATTTGGACCTGCCTGCATATTATTATTACACATGGTCCAATAAGCATTCAGCACACCATCGTTCAACTTACGATCTTGCAATACAGCGTGGAATCCAGGCTTTGGTGGAATCGTGCCTTCAGGGATTTTCCATAACTGCTCTGCCAGTTTACGGTGCTTAGGATTAGCAACAACCATATCTGCTGGTAAACGGTGCGAGAACGTCCCCACTTCACGTGCAGTACCACACGCTGATGGCTGGCCTGTCAGTGAAAATGGTCCATTACCCGGTGTAGATATCTTACCTACAAGCAAGTGGATGTTATAAACCAATGAGTTCATCCATACACCACGTGTGTGCTGGTTCATTCCCATGGTCCACAGTGACATAACCTTAATCTTAGGGTCGGCAAACTGCTTAGCTAAGGTCACGAGTTCATCTTCACTCATGCCTGTCATCTCGGCAGTTTTTGCTGCAGTGTATGGCGCAACTGATTTTTTGTACTGCTCAAAATCAATAGCCTGCACTTTACCAACGTTAGGATTGGCTGCCGCTTTCTGCAACGGATGCTCATCTCTTAAACCATAACCAATATCAACGGTGGCTTGCTTAAAATGAGTGTGCTTAGTGACGAAATCCCAATTTACCGCATCATTTTCAATGATGTAGTTTGCAATAAAGTTAGCTATTGCAAGATCGGTTTGTGGCTTAAAGATATAACCTTTATCTGCTAACTCAAACGAGCGATGGTAATAGGTTGATAATACATTCACTTTCACATGGGGATGACTTAAGCGACGGTCGGTGATACGAGACCATAAAACAGGGTGCATCTCTGCCATATTCGAGCCCCATAACACAAAGGCATCGGCTTCTTCGAAATCATCATAACAACCCATTGGCTCATCGATACCAAAGCTACGCATAAAGCCACCAACGGCTGAAGCCATACAGTGACGCGCATTAGGATCTATGTTGTTAGAGCGAAAACCTGCTTTCATCATCTTAGATGCAGCATAGCCTTCCATTACGGTCCACTGACCAGAGCCAAACATGCCCACACTGGTAGGCCCTTTCTCTTTTAAAGCCGCTTTCCACTTATCGGCCATGATATCGAAGGCTTGATCCCAGCTTACTGGTGCAAAGTCACCATTTTTATCAAACTTTCCATTAGTTTGACGTAACAGAGGCTGAGTTAAGCGATCGTTGCCGTACATGATTTTTGAAAGGAAGTAACCCTTAATACAGTTAAGTCCTTTGTTGACAGGCGCTTCAGGGTCGCCTTGAGTAGCAACAACTTTACCATCTTGAGTCCCAACAAGTACCGAGCAACCTGTACCACAGAAACGACAAGGCGCTTTATCCCAATGAATTTTTGACTCTTCACTCGATGCAATTAAATTCGTTGCAGTGGCTGGAAGAGTGATCCCTGCAAGTGCCGCAGCAGATGCCGCAGCATTGGCTTTGATAAAATCACGTCTAGACATTTTCATACTTGTTCCTCACTAACACTATAGCCATCATCAGGGGCTAGGTTATTTTTATTGGTATCGGTATCGCAATCGGTTCCACTATCAATTTGGTGATAAACCATAGTGGCACCAAGTACGCCTGGCATATTAATTATTTTTTCAATAACATCGGTAATAAAGCCTTCTGCTTCAGTCTCTAGCACTACAACGATTTTTCCGAGTTCACTAACGCCATAAATTTCGGCTTCATCAAACGCTTCAATTCTTTTTTTAGTTTCATCTAAATGTTCAGGGCTAACCTGAACAAGTAGGCTTGAGATATGCGCCTCAGGTAGCGACATGTGGGCGTTCCTTATCTATCTGGGGAAAAATACTGAAATGGAACTCAGAACTCCTCCAAGGTGGGGCCGCAGCCCTGCACATGGTGAGCCGTGTAGATGTGACTCAATATTGCCGGTTAATTTTTAGCTTATTAACCAAGTTGTTAACTTAATTAAGATAATAACTGGTGCACGACATCAAGCTGTATACCTCAAACTTGGTAAAACGCCCACAACCAGATCCGCATCACCATTTCGACATAGAGCGTGACACAAAGCAACAATCCGCCCTCATATTTTAGCCTAAAAAATAGCCACCGAAGAAGTATCATTGATCTAGAACATGTTTAGCAACAATCCTCACCATAAAAATCAACAAGTACTTGTTTACGAAAAGTTAATATATTAATAAGTAGGTAGTCGAAAATATCTCGGATAGATATTAAACAGACAAAGCTTAGCTTCCACAGAATGTTGAATGGATGAAATAACAAGAAGATAAAAAGCAATGATGATCTGAAGTGATAAAAAAGCGCAGAGAGCACCACCTGCGCTTGAACTATTATGGGGCTTGAACTAGTGCGGTATTACGGTAAAAAACAACTGAATTTAACTCTCTTTTATGCGGTTCAACACACGTTTCTCAGAGATCGGATACGCAGTACCTAATACCTGTGCAAAACAGGAAACTCGATACTCCTCTATCATCCATCGAGCATCGAGTAGAGCCTCCGGAATAGCAGCCGAACGAGGAATTTTAGCCTGTTGCGCTGCCAACTCCTTCTGCACATTATTGATGCTGTGCATATGCAAGCGATCTCGATTAGGATCAATCGGCAGCTTATCCAAACGATTATCTATCGCTTTAAGATAACGCGCCATGTCCGGCAATCTTCGCCAACCACAACCTTCGACAAAGCCCTTATACACCAGCTGATCCAGCTGAGTCTGAATATCACTCATAGCAAAAGCGATATCTAGGCTTATTTTGCCTTTGAGCCGCTTCTTTATCTTCTGATACAAGGTTAAGATCTCTTCAACCTTAAGTGCAAGTGCTGCAGCTGTAGGGTTAAGCTCTTGCCTAACCCAGTTTTTGGCCAACTCAAAATCAGCTTCATTGCGAACATCCAGATTTTTCTCATCGAGCAGTTGTTGTACTGCTGCTGCAAGTATGTCGTCAATTAAGATCTGCACCTGACCAAATGGATTAAAATACATGGCCAACTTCGCTTTATTCGGCAAAGTTTTTTGCAGGTGCTTTACAGGAGATGGAATATTGATCAGTAGCAGTCGTTGTAAACCAGCTTTGTGCGAGCGGATAGCCTCATTCTCATCATCAAATAATTTGATCGAAACGCTCGACTTATCATCAACCAAGGCGGGAAAAGCCTTAACTTCAAAGTTGCCCTTCTTCTGCTGGAACTGAGCTGGCAGATTGCCAAATGACCACGTTGTCAATTCTGACTTCTCGATACCGAAATCGGCGACTTGCCGAATAGCCTGGGTGACCTGTCCCTGTAAGCTTGCTTTTAACTGTTCAATATCACGACCTTGGGCCACCAACTCCCCTTTGTCGTTCTCCACTTTAAAGTTCATCAACAGGTGCTTAGTTAATTGACTTTGATCAAATGCTTCAGGGCTGACTCGAGTACCACTCATGCGCAGCAACTGCTTACACATGGCATCAATTAAACTCATCTCAAACGGCTTCATCGCCTGTAAACAGGCTTTAGCATAATCAGGCGCAGGCACGAAGTTACGTCGAATAGCCTTAGGCAGTGATCTGATCAGTGCGATGCACTTCTCTTCTCTAAGACCTGGCACCTGCCAATCAAAGTCTACATCTTCGATTTGATTCAGCAGAGCAACAGGAACATGAATAGCCACGCCATCATCTTCCGCAGCAGGTTCAAAGTGGTAGCTCACAGGCAGTTTAAGGTTGCCTTGATACCAAAAATCGGGGAAATCCAACGCTGAGATATGAGAGTCTCCCCTTTGCATCAGTTGCTCACGTTCAAAATCCAACAGATCTGGATTCAGTTTACGCTCGCTTTTCCACCAACTAAAGAACTTAGGCGCATTATAAATCTCTTCAGGGATTTTGGGTTCGTAAAAATCCACAAGCGCCTGTTCATCAACCAAGATATCCCGGCGACGAGATTTATGCTCCAACGCTTCAACTTCCAGCAATAAGTTACGATTCTTAATGAAGAATGACTCATTGGTCTTCAGTTCACCTTCGGCTAATGCGCTGCGAATAAAAATCTCACGCGCCTCGACAGGGTTGATCGGACCGTATTGGATTTTGCGTCGATTCACTATCATCAAGCCATAGAGCAACTGATTCTCTAAGGCAACCACACTGCCCTGTTTAGCTTCAAAGTGTGGTTCAAGGTAGTTTTTCTTAATCAAATGTCCCGCGAGTGGCTCAATCCATTCAGGCTGAATTTTGGCACAGCATCGAGCAAACAAACGGGATGTTTCAGTCAATTCCGCGGCCATGATCCACTTTGGCCCTTTTTTAGCCAAAGGCGAACCTGGAAACACAAAGAACTTACGATTACGCGCACCTAAATACTCATTATCTTTGTCTTTAAAGCCCACATGGCTCAATAAACCAGTGAGTAAAGATTTATGTAACAACTCATAATCAGCGGGTTCGCTATTGAGACGCCACTTAAGCTCGTGCACCGCTTGTTTTAACTGAGTGTAGAGGTCTTGCCACTCGCGCACTCTTAAGTATGCAAGAAACTCCTTTTTACACTGCTTTCTAAACTGACTGGCGCTGTGCTCTTTTTGCAATGATTTGACATGATCCCATAGATTCACAAATGAGACAAAATCAGAGTCTTTATCACTGTGCTTTTTATGCGCCTCATCACTGGCTTGTTTCTTCTCCATAGGGCGTTCACGGGGATCTTGAATCGACAATGCCGAGGTAATCACTAAAGCCTCATGCAAACAGCCATTTTGATTGGCCTGGATCACCATACGAGCCAAACGTGGATCCACGGGAATATGAGCCAATTGACGCCCGAGAGGCGTTAAGGTTAAACGTCCATTACTCTTGGTTACCGATTCAAGCTCCTCAAGCAATAAGAAACCGTCATGGATATAGCGCGGATCTGGTGGCTGAATAAACGGAAATGCTTCGATATCACCCAGACCAATCGCCAGCATTTTTAATATAACCGAGGCTAAGTTGGTGCGTAGGATTTCAGGATCGGTAAACTCTGGGCGACCAGTAAAGTCATCTTCTGCGTATAAGCGAATACATATGCCCGGTGCAACACGACCACATCGACCTTGCCTTTGGTTAGCACTGGCCTGGGAGATAGGTTCGATAGGTAAACGCTGCACCTTAGTACGGTAACTATAGCGACTGATCCTAGCCGTACCGGGATCGATAACATAACGAATGCCAGGAACGGTTAACGATGTTTCCGCCACATTGGTCGCTAATACAATACGACGACCAATATGACTCTTGAAGACTTTCGATTGCTCGCCATAGGAGAGACGTGCGTAAAGTGGCAAGATTTCAGTATCGCGATACTGACGACGATTAAGCTGTTCAGCCACATCGCGGATCTCTCGCTCACCATTCATAAAAATAAGAATGTCACCTGGGCCTTCATTGACCAATTCATCAACGGCAGAAAAAATACCTTCAGTTAGATCGAAATCTTCTTCACTGTCACGTACTAAAGGCCTAAAGCGCGTCTCTACTGGATACGTTCGACCCGAAACTTCAATCACTGGTGCATCATTGAAATGACGAGAGAATTTATCGAGATCTATCGTCGCTGAAGTAATGATAACTTTAAGATCGGGTCGTTTTACCAATACGTTCTTAAGGTAACCTAAGATAAAATCAATATTCAGGCTACGTTCGTGCGCTTCATCGATAATGATAGTGTCATATTGATCGAGAAACTTATCGTTGGTCAACTCTGCCAACAAGATACCATCAGTCATCAACTTGATATAGGAATTATGGTTTATTGCATCGGCAAATCTCACCTTAAAACCGACCACTTCACCAAGTGGACTATTCAGTTCTTCGGCCACACGACTCGCCACACTTCTCGCTGCGAGTCGTCTTGGCTGAGTGTGACCGATAAGGCCGCGACAACCTAAACCCAGTTCGAGGCAGATTTTAGGTAACTGAGTGGTTTTACCCGATCCCGTTTCACCGGCAATAATAACCACCTGATTTCCGGCAATCGCTCGGGCTATCTCTGCACGCTTTTGCGAAATTGGCAAGCTTTCTGGATAGGTGATTTCAGGACGGCCTTGACGGCGCTTCTCTACTTTCTCAAACGCTTGGATAGCTTGCAGTTCAAGCTTTTCAAGGTTTGCGCGTTTCTTATCGGAATCAGCTTCTTTATTAAGCCTGTACAAACGACGCCTGATCCTTGAAGCATCTGCTTGATAACAGAGAGTAAGGTAAGCATTTGATAGCGGGTGTTGTTGCGAACTCAAGACCAGATTCCATTTCTAGGTTCAAAAAAGGGATCCTAGCAAGGAACTGGCGTTATTGGTATGGGTTTATATCAATCTCACCAAATAGGTACTGAGTTCAGCGCCATTCAGGTTTTCAATTCAAGATATATTGTTAAAGAGTCGCTATGACGAGACCACGTAACAGTTACGACCACCCAGCTTTGCATCAGACAAAGCATTTTCAACTTGCTGAATAAGCGTTCGATTATTTTGCCCCTCCCAAAGCGTGATCCCAACAGAAACGGTGGCCCAGCCCCCTATAGGAGAATCAGGGTGAAGCAGTTTTGCCGCTTTTAAGCTATCTTGAACCTTCTTGGTAATTCTCACAGCAGATTCTAGCCCGGTATCAGGAAGTAATATTGCAAACTCTTCTCCACCATATCTGGCAAGCATATCATCAGGTCTATGGATGCATGTTTGCAATATGTTGGCAATATCAATCAAACATAGATCCCCAGCCTGATGACCCACACTTTGGTTATAACGCTTAAAATAATCGACATCTAATAAGATCATGCTTAACGGTTTGCCACAACGTTTGGCACGCTTAATCTCAATATTTAGCCTGTCATCAAGATGCTTACGGTTACTAACTCCAGTTAAACCGTCTCTCATCGCAAGATTGTCTAATTTCGACATTAATAAACAATTCTCATGCTGACTCGCAAGGCCATCATAAAAATATTTTGCGAAACACACACGACATCGATTCAAGACGAAACTGATAATCAGGTAGGTGACAACAAACATGAGAGTGTCATCTCTGTTTATATAAAGGTGCATGGTCACCATAGACAAGCTCAAAAACAATAAAGCACTGTAAAAAAAACGACTGCTGGGGTAAAAACAGGTCAGGACTGCAAGCAATAATGTATAGGCAATAAAATCAACATAAGACCAGAAGCTATCATCTATGGAAATCAAGCCCAGCATAAGAAATAACCAAGCCAGTAAGATAAAGAAAACATTAACGTAAGCGAGCTTTAAGTCATCATGGTTAAATAACTTGAGTATAATCCGAAGATAAGACACCACAAAAACGACACTGCTAGTGCCAAAAATGATCATGAGATAGTCTTTACTTGAAATGGAATCGATTTTAAGAGTGCTGATAACCGCAATAAAAACAAAGAAGATACATGAGAAGTTAACAAACCAGCCAAAACCACGCACTATCTCAGCGTTAGCGTGTTCGATTAATGCTTCATTAAGACGTATCACTTCTCTTGGTTTCATAGAAGAAAAGCATAGTCCAAGGGAGTGAGAAGTAAAGCGACCTCAGCTTCAGACTAATGCCCATTACATCCTAGGCTACCAGAAGTGAGCAATACCTTTTATACAGGTGTCAAGTAACATTGCTGCATGTAGATGTTAATCGCATTAAGCACATCAGTACGATTAATAGTACCGATAACTCTGCCCTCTTCAACCACAGGATAGACCTTAGGTTTGGGGCCTAACATCTGTTCAGCCAATTTTAAAATACTGTCTTCTGGTGATACCCAAAGCACATCAGTTCGCATGCAGTCACTTACGGTGGCCACTAGATCACAGTGGTAACTACTCTTAAGCATCACTGACATGCAATCTTGCTGGGACAGAAAACCAATCAAATGTCCTTTGTCATCCACCACTGGAGCACCGAGTTTCTTTCTTTCTAATAAAGCATCTACGGCGGCAGCCATGGTCATATCAGCGGTCAGTAATACAGGGTGACGATCCATATGATTGCTAATTTTTATAGAATCCATAATATTCTCCGACAAAAATAGTTAACCCAGTCTACCTAACCTATTCAATATGTGAACGCAAAACAACCGATAGCCTCAATCTAAAATTATTTTCACGAGAAATCTCAAGTTACCTTTAACACTTCCTAGCACCAAAAATGATGAATCACACTGATTTTATTATAAAAATAAATAAATCTAACAATTTTGTGAACTCATCCAATTTTAATTGTTATTTCGAGACATTTTGACCCATGCATTAGCAATATATTGATCTAGTTCATGTTGTGATCAGCAGCCTTCACCTTTCATATACAAGCTTGATAAAATTTGATCTAGATCAAATTTCTTGGATTTATTAGGCATAGACTAGCTAAAATCAAAAAATCATTGACAAACACAAATACAACAAAGGTATAACATGGACACACATGCGGACCTGTATCGACAGGGACTGGCGCGTCTGGATATGCTGCGAAGACTCTCAGCACGAACTCCAAATACGCTAGCAAGCAAAATGATAGAGCATGGTATTACACGCCGTGATTTTATGAAGTGGAGCGCATCGGTTACTGCCATGCTGGCCCTTCCTCTTCCATTTAGCACTTTGGTGGCAGAAGCTGCTGAGCTTGCCGATAGAGTTCCGCTTATCTGGTTACATATGGCCGAGTGTACTGGCTGCTCTGAATCTCTCATCAGAGCTGACACCCCTAACCTTGACTCTCTGATTTTCGACCATGTATCTTTGGAATATCACGAAACCTTAATGGCAGCATCAGGCTGGCAGGCAGAAGAAAACTTAGAACATGCGATGGAGACATACAAGGGCCGTTATCTTTTAGCCGTTGAGGGAGCAATACCTACAGCTAACAATGGCAGCTTTTTAACCGTCGGTTGTAAAGGTCATACTGGACTTGAGATAGTCAAACATGCAGCAGAAGGCGCGGCGGCCATTATTTCAGTTGGCACTTGTGCAGCATTTGGTGGTGTTCAAGCCGCACACCCTAACCCAACGGGAGCAAAAGGGGTTCATGAAGTCGTAAATAAGACTGTCATCAACCTTGGAGGCTGTCCACCCAGCGAAAAAAATATCGTCGGTACCCTGATGTATTACATCATGTTTGGCAAATTGCCCGCCTTAGATATGTTTAATCGACCGAAATGGGCCTATGGCGCCCGAATTCATGATAACTGTGAAAGACGAGGCAGATTCGATGCTGGTGAGTTCGTCGAAGAATTTGGCGATCAGGGAGCGAAAGAGGGTTACTGTCTCTATAAAGTCGGCTGTAAAGGCCCCTACACCTATAACAATTGTCCTACCGAACGCTTTAACCACCATACCAGCTGGCCAGTACTTGCCGGTCATGGCTGCATGGGCTGCTCAGAACCTAACTTTTGGGATGATATGGCCGATTTTGAAAAGCCACTGGGCAGGCAACTCCTCCATGGAGTGGACGCGACAGCAGATACTGTCGGTGCCGTTATTCTTGGCGCAACCGCTGTGGGCATAGGTGCTCATGCCGTTGCCAGTATTTTTGCCAAACCTCTGGAGGAGTAATTAATGAGTCAACGTGTCGTAATCGATCCTATCACCCGTATCGAAGGTCACCTGCGTATTGAAGTTGAGGTTGATGAAAACAATACCATCACTAAAGCCTGGTCATCTTCAACCCTTTGGCGTGGAATCGAAGTTATCTTAAAAGGACGTAGCCCGATGGATGTCGGTCTTATCGTTCAACGTATTTGTGGTGTCTGTACTTACTCCCATTACCGTGCGGGAATAGAAGCAGTTGAAAATGCCCTAGGAACACAGATCCCCCTAAACGCCAAATACTTACGCTCATTAATGCAAACTTCTCTGTATATGCATGACCATATCGTGCACTTCTATCATCTCCATGGCTTAGATTGGGTCGACGTGGTGTCCGCATTAAGTGCCGATCCCGCCGCCGCCGCGGCCGAAGCAATGAAATACACAGACACGCCTATCGCTGCTGGTGAAGGCGAGTTAAGAGCCGTGCAGGAGAGAGTGAAAGGCTTTGTAGAAACAGGAAAGTTGGGACCATTTGCTAATGCTTACTGGGGAAATGGCACCTACAAGTTCACACCTGAACAAAACCTGATCGCTCTTTCTCATTACCTAAAGGCCTTGGAAGTTCAACGAGTCGCTGCCGAGATGTTGGCAATATTTGGTGGTAAGTCTCCACATCCACAATCTTTAGTGGTTGGCGGTGTGACATCCGTGCGAGACATGTTGAGCCCTGCTCGACTACAGGAATGGAAACAGAAACACGCCACTGTCACCGACTTTATCCATCGAGCCTATAAAGCCGATATCCTAATGGCCGCTGCCGCCTTCAAAAACGAGCCAAGTGTACTGGGCGGAGTCAATGTTAAAAACTTCATGTCCACCAATGATTTCGTGCTGGCTGATGGAGAGTTTATTTTCGATCAGGGCGTGATAATGGATGGCGATCTGGCCAATGTCAGCGATCTAAACCCTGACTTTATCAAGGAAGATGTAAGTCATGCCTGGTATAAAGCCGATGGCCCGCAACACCCCTATGATGGTACAACCATCCCCGATTACACCGGCTTTGTTGAACGCGAGACCGTATATGGCAAGCTGCCAACATTGGATGGTGATGGCAAATACTCTTGGGTGAAATCTCCACGTTATCAGGACGAGCCGGTAGAGGTTGGCCCTCTGGCTAGCTTGTTGGTCAGTTACGCCCGTGGCAATACCGTTGTAGTGGAATCTGTCAATGGCTTCTTAGAAGCTAGTGGCCTGCCGGTTGAAGCGCTTTTCACAACGTTAGGCCGCACTGCAGCACGCATGTTGCAAACGATAATTGTGGCCGAACAGGGATTAAAAACCTTCGATGCCATGTTAATTAATATGCAGTCTGATGAGTCAACCTATACCAAACCATACATGGATCCAGATAAAGAGTATGCAGGTCATTCAATGATTGAGGCCCCCAGAGGGATGTTAAGTCACTGGATCCGCATCAAAGGTGGATTAGTAGAAAACTATCAAGCCGTGGTGCCTACAACCTGGAACGCCGGTCCCGTTGATGCCAATGGCAAGATAGGCCCCTATGAAGCTTCTCTCATTGGTCTGACGTTAGAAGATCCGACTAAACCATTGGAAGTCATACGCATCATTCATTCCTTCGATCCTTGCATGGCATGTTCGGTACACGTAATGGATTTCAAGGGACAAGAGTTGAGTGAGTTTCGTATTTCGCCCAACGGCCAATAACAATTTAGGGAGGGATAGCAAATGAGTCATTCTGCGACCCATACTCGAGCGTTAATTTTCAGTCCGGCGATCCGCATATTTCACTGGTTCAGGGCACTGTCGATACTGGTTCTAGTTGTCACAGGCTTTTACATCTCTTGGCCATTTTTGGTGGCTCCTGAAACAACTGATGTGCAGGTACAGAGCTATATCCGTTTCGCTCACTTAGTGTTCGGCTTCATGCTTACCGCTGTAACCTTAGTGCGTTTTTACCTGTTCTTTTTCGGTAAAAGTGACATCGAACGTCGCTCTATCAAAGATGTACTCAGTATAAAAAGTTGGATTACTCAGCTTAAGTCTTACTTGTGGAGTGGACATCTACATAAAGCAGGAATATATGGTCCGCTGCAGTTTGTCACTTATGCGGCGATATCCTTTGCAGCCCTCTTTATCTGTATTACAGGCTTAGTCCTGTACGCCAATGTTTATCACTTAGGCATGGGGGGCATGATGTGGGAGCCTGCTGCTTGGATAACGGCGCAGATGGGAGGATTAGCTCAGGTAAGAATTTGGCATCATTACCTCACTTGGGTATTTGTCATCTTTACCTTGATACATGTTTATATGGCTGTCTGGTCAGGGATCCGTTTTAAACATAACTCGGTGGACTCGATTGTATCGGGTTATGACTACCACAAAGAGTAGTCGTTGGCTGGGTAAATAAATGATCAAGGTACATCGATTATTCGGTGTACCTTTTCCCATTTTTGAAGAACAAGAAAAATCTATCGATACCGCTTATTAAAGCGAATCCTGTTCGGCAAAAAATTTACAGTTAAAGGCATAATTTGAATGAAAATATTGTTACTCGGAATAGGCAACGTCTTGTTCGCCGATGAAGGCATTGGCGTCCACTTTGTCAATTACATCGAGGATAATTATCAATTTAGTCACAGTAAACACCAACTCGACATTACTGATGGCGGTACATTAGCCCAAGGGCTTATCCCCACCATCTGTCAATACGACTATATGATTGTGGTTGATACCGTTAATGCCAGTGGCGTCAAACCTGGGGAGGTCTATTTTTTCGATTTCGATAAGGCACCGACAGAGATAGATTGGCAAGGAAGTGCCCATGAAGTAGAAATGCTGCAAACTTTAAATATGATGGATATGGTGGGTGATAGACCAAAGACCTTCATCTTAGGTGTTACTCCCACAGTGCTTGAGCCTATGATACTTGGGATAACAGCAAGCATCGAAAAAGCGATCCCCTTAATGGAGCAGACCTTAATATCTCATCTAGAACAACTCAATTTTGAATGTAAACGTATCAATAACATCAGCATTCATGACCTGATCCCTGGTTCTTACAAACGCGGTGTTCTATACACTGAGAGCTTAATATGAGAAATATTCGATTTGAATTCACCTGCTCCAGACCCGTACCTCTGTATGCTCACCTTTGCAATCAATACCTGAAAAGCCATGAATTAGAGATCACTGTAGGGCTTAGCAAGTTCACTTATTTTATTGAAGCAAGAGGCGATCTTAAATCTTTAGGCCAACTTGCCGATCAAATTGCTCAAGATTTCCTACTTTCAGTTTGGCTAACAGAGTCAACCATCTTATTGATTGATAGCCCCATGGGAAGTAGAGCACCACTTATTGGAAATATTGCTGATGGTGAATTTTGTCAGGAGTGCGTGCCGCTATTTGGCGATAACCAGTCATCGCAGTTTGGTGATATCTCTCTACGATGCGATTACTGCCAGGGCCAATCTCGCTTGCCAGAGGAATATATTGGTCTCTCTTATGCTGATATATCCAACCTGAGTGACACCTTGATTTCCCACAAGCAAGTGACTTTGCCGGGTACTCCTGCAATCAGTCTCAGTCTCAGCCCACAAGCCAACACTTGCCGGGATCACCTGCTAATCTGTAATCCAAATAGTTTGAATGCCTTATTTCACCTGCAGGAACACCATGTGCTGGCCCTGTCTAGCATAGAGAAGCCTTGGATCACAGCCCGTCCGGTAAGCGATCACTCAACGTTAACCGCGCCTCTATATAACCTACGCTTTGCCCACAATCGGTTATTAATCGTGATCTGTGAAAAACTAAGACAAAGAGGGATCACTTGGGTTTATTTCAATTCAGAAAACTTAGAAGCCCCACTCGCTTGGGTTGAATCTGCCTGGTGTCAACTCAAAACAGCTAGCCAAAACAAACCAGTATATCTCCCCTTTACGGATATGGCAGAACCTCTGCATGATAAGGCCTGTTATCTTGGTACGACTGCCAACTGGGATAAGGGCCGAATAAACTGCGCCACTACCCCAAGTACCACAGACAGTGAAGTCACGACGATAGATCGACAAGATGCTGCTACCTGTGCCCTTCTGGCTGGAAACCTTGAATACAATGAACAGAAAAATAGCGCCGTCCTCTATTTCAGCAGATGCAATAGCAGCCAAATAGTGACCTTGGATGGCAAACGAAATCTTGAGTTATTTTTCTCTTTTCCAGAACTTCCTAGCACAGGCTACGATATATATTATCATTTAGAACAGAGCCCTCAGCGCCAAGTTATTGAGAAGTTTAAACATAACTTCCCGCAGGATTATATGCGCCTGCTGGATCTTAATTTGGCTAAACCAACTGATAATTTACACACCCTCTGGGCCATCGCGGCCATCATTCTTGGGCTCCCCGCTAAAGACCTGTCAAAAAAATCGCTCTCAGATGCATTGATCAGCTCCGCCATGGCTCACCGTGGTGCTAACTCCCCCCGAATAGATTATCCCTTAACGCGTGGAGAAGCACACCGAAGCTTAAACTGGTGTAAAACATTGGGATCCCTGATTAGCTTTCGCCTTGCCGATGACAAAGATCATCATAAGCTGGCATATGCCATGCATGATTCACTTGCAGACTTCATCGCTAACTGGATCGAACATTTAGATCAAAACATAGGGATCGGCAGCGTCATTCTTGCTGGTGATGAATTTGCGGATCAGGTACTAAGTCAGCGGATCTCGCTCCGGTTGGGCAAAAACTTTGCTCTTAAAGTAAATAGACAACTCGACATTGATGGAAATAATTTAGCCATCGGCGGCTTATATCTCAAAAAAAGACGATTAAGCCCACAAGGTGCTAACAGGTGACCTTAAATACTGCGTCTATGAATATTAACTTGGCAGAAGATATGATCAGAATCTCGCTAGTGGTGACGGGCATAGTCCAAGGGGTTGGTTTCAGACCCTTTGTTTACCGTCACGCCACCGAGCGAAACTTGACCGGTTTTGTGCTGAATAATAATCAGGGTGTGACCATAGAAGTTCAAGGGGTCTCCGCTAATGTCAGTGACTTTATCCACCAATTTAGTGAACCTCCGCCGCTTGCACGCATCGACTCAATAAAGCAAGGGCAACTTGCTAATGATAACCAATGCACTCAGTTTGTTATCAAGGAGAGTTACAATCAACTCGACGCTGTAGCGGCCCTCTCTCCAGATAAGAGTACCTGCTGTGATTGCTTGGCTGAAATGAACGATCCCACCAATCGCCATTATCGCTACCCATTTGTTAACTGCACTAACTGCGGCCCAAGATACTCATTGATCAATGCCCTCCCCTATGACAGAAAATACACTTCAATGGCGCATTTTTCCATGTGTCCTGACTGCGAGCGCAGTTATCAAGATCCCATGGACAGACGGTATCATGCTCAGCCTATTAGCTGTCCTCACTGCGGACCACAATTGCGCTTCCAGTCCAATCAGGGAGTGGCATTATTTGATGAAAATCTGGCATTAGAGCATGCCGCAAAACGACTATTAAATGGCGATATTCTAGCCATTAAAGGCTTGGGTGGATTTCATCTTGTTTGTGACGCCACCAATGACAACACAGTGCGTCGCTTGCGAGAGCGAAAAAAGCGTCCTAGTAAACCGCTAGCCGTGATGATGCCAGGCATAGAGATGGCAAAAATGTGGGTAACAGGTACGAAATTTGAGTGGACACAGTTAGCTAAAATAGAGCGTCCCATCGTCTTGATGAACAAAGCTGACGATATCGACAGTTCCCAGACTCTTATATTGAGCTCCTCAATCGCACCGGACATAGACAAACTGGGGGTGTTTTTACCCTATACTCCCGTTCACCAGCAACTCTTGGATTTGGTTAATCGTCCTCTGGTGGCCACCAGTGCCAACCGCTCAGGAGAGCCCATTATCTGTGATTTAGGTGAGATACAGGCACAGCTTTCTGGTGTCTTCGATGGCATACTTGATCACAACCGCCCCATACTCAATGCCTGTGACGACAGTGTCATTCAGTGCATCGGCAACGAAGTGCAGATCCTGCGTCTTGCACGAGGTTATGCTCCCTTTAGCATCTTATCTCCTTATACCTTACCATCCCATATGCTGGCGGTCGGCGCACAGCAAAAAAACAGCATCGCCTTAGCTTTTGCTAACCAACTTGTGCTTAGCCCACATATTGGCGATCTATTTTCGGTGGAAGCAGAGCAATACTTTACCCATACGTTAGCGACATTTGAACGCCTCTATCGCTTTAAACCTAGATTTATTTGTCGTGATCTCCATCTTGACTATGCGCCCTCTAAATGGACTCAAGCCTGCTGTGAGCAAGATGCTGGTTTAACGCAAATACCAGTACAACATCACTATGCCCATATTTTAAGTGTGATGGCGACCAATCAATATACCGATAGAGTATTAGGTTTCAGCTTCGATGGTACAGGACTCGGTACCGATGGAACTCTGTGGGGCGGTGAGGCCATGATTGCTGATATCAAAGGGTTTACCCGAGTTTGCCACCTTAAAACCTTCCGTTTAATTGGTGGTGAACAAGCCATTAAGGATCCTAAACGCATTCTGCTGGCGCTGTTATTCCAACAATATTCACTTAAGCAAGTGTTGGCTCTGCCACTAAACATCATAAAAAATTGTGATCCAAACTTAATTAACAACTTACACAAAATATGGTCAAGTGGCCGCTCCTCTATTGAGTGCTCCTCCATGGGACGTTTATTTGATGCCGTCGCCATCTTGCTTGATTTGATTGAAACCAATCAATATGAGGGGCAAGCGGGTATGTTACTTGAAGCTGCAGCGAATCGATTTGAAGATAAAGCAGATAGCTTACTTGAAAGCACAGCGAATCAAATTGAAGACTCACAGTTCAGCAAGCTTCATTTCACTCTGCCCATTATGGAAGGGATGTGGGATACGGATCACTTGCTTACACAACTCATCACCGCCACGACAGCAACAGAATTAACGGAACAGAGAATCGGGCTTATCGCAAAGGAATTTATGATCTGCATCAGCAATGCAGTCTGTGAATTAGCCCAAAGCTATCCCGAGAACCCCATCGTACTGAGCGGTGGCGTGTTTCAGAATCGATTTCTAAGTGAAGCATGTCATTCACAACTAGAAAAACAGCAAAACATTCGATTAGACAGTCAAAAAGTGCCGCTTAATGACGGTGGAATCGCCCTTGGGCAGCTTTGGTTTGGGCTACATCAAACTGATGAAGGCTTAACTAAAACATCTCAATTAAATTGACAATGAATACTGAGTTACCCTGATAAACATCAAAGAAACTTAATTAGAATTACACCATATTAAACAGATTAGATTGAATAATGGAGTACTACCATGTGTAAAGATTGCGGTTGTTCATTGACTCGTCCCTCCCACAAAAATAGCGGACATGCCCATGAGCATAATACTCACAGCGAACTACATAGTAACCCGCAACTCAATGATAAAAAGACCTTGTCGGTGATCCATAAAATTTTAGATAAGAATGATGTCGAAGCGGGACATAATCGCGCGCATTTTAATGCCCACGGAGTGACTGCATTTAATATGATGAGTAGTCCAGGCAGTGGCAAGACCACATTATTAGAGCACCTTCACGAATACACCGAACTGAACTACGCGGTAATCGAAGGCGATCTTGAAACTTCACGGGATGCAGACAGGCTGAAAGCTAAAGGGATCGATGCTTATCAAATTCAAACGGGATCAGCCTGCCACCTCGATGCATTTATGGTCCACGGCGCCCTACACCATATTAAGCTCGATAATCTGGACATCTGTTTTGTAGAAAATGTCGGTAACTTGGTCTGCCCCGCCTCCTATGACGTTGGCACTCATCTTAATATTGTGCTGGTCTCTATTCCTGAAGGCGATGACAAGGTTGAGAAATACCCGGTGATGTTTCGCAGGGCAGATCTAATTTTGATCACCAAATGCGACCTGTTAGCTCACTTTGATTTCAGCATTGAAGAGGCGAAGACACAGATCAGCAAACTCAACCCCAATGTCGATGTCATCGAGATTTCAGTTAAAGATCCAGATTCTATGTCGCAGCTTGCTAATTGGCTGAAAGCTCATCAAAGAGGAGTTTAAGCATGTGTCTCTCTATTCCCTCAGAAGTTGTTGAAGTTCATGAAGATGAACAAAGTGTGACCGTGGACACCATGGGAGTCAGACGAAAAGTCAGCGCTCATTTGATTCAAGAACCGCTTGAGATTGGTGATTATGTACTCATCCATATCGGATTTGTTATGAATAAGATAGATAAGGAAGATGCACTAGACAGCATCAACCTCTATCGAGAGATAGTCGAGAAAATGGCGGCTTCGGAGTAATAGGATGCTAGCGTTAAAATCACTATATCAAGGATTCAGGGATCCTCAGACCTTAGCTAAATTAGCAAAACTGATTGCTGATGAAGCCACACTCTGCTCTGAACCTATCAAGATAATGGAGGTCTGTGGCGGCCACACTCATACCATTATGAAATATGGATTAAATCAGTTACTACCTGATAATATTGAATTTATTCATGGTCCTGGTTGTCCAGTTTGTATCATACCCAAGGAGCGCATCGATCATGCAGCGCTGCTTGCCAGCCAACCTAATGTCATACTCGTTACCTTAGGGGATATGATCCGAGTTCCAGGCTCAAAAGGCAGTTTGGCTGAATTCCGATCTAAAGGCTACGACATTCGGCCTATCTACGATCCTCTCGATACACTCAAAATAGCTCTCGAGAATCCAGATAAGACCGTCATCTTCTTTGCCATAGGTTTTGAAACCTCGACACCTATGACAGCGGTGTTACTTGAGTTGGCCGAAATAAGAGGGTTTGCTAACCTATTATTCTACATCAATCATGTGCTGGTGCCCCCAGCTATAGATGCCGTAATGGCAGATCCAGATGTTCAGGTAAATGCCTTTATCGGACCAGCCCATGTCAGTGTCATAAGTGGTGCTAAGATCTATCGCCCCAGCGTCGAGAAATATCACACCCCCCTTGTGGTTTCAGGTTTTGAACCCGTGGATGTAATGGAGTCAATCTTAAGGATTGTCAAACAAAAAGCACAAGGCATTGCCGAGCTAGATGTGCAATACAGCCGGGCCGTGACTGAAGAGGGGAATCTGGCTGCACAAAGTAAAATCCAAGACGCGTTTGTGATCAGAGAGTCGTTTCGATGGCGTGGACTGGGCCCTATTGCTAACTCAGCACTAAAACTAAGCGATAAATACAGCCACAGAGACGCAGAATTAATCTATCGCGATGTGTTACCAGACACAAAGATTGACGATCATAAAGCCTGCCAGTGTGGCGATGTATTACGGGGAATAACCAAACCTAAGGATTGCAAAGTCTTTGGCCGTGGCTGCACCCCACAATCTCCCTTAGGTAGCTGCATGGTCAGCTCTGAAGGGGCATGTAATGCCTATTATCGTTACAACGGAGTGTCCTGATGTCTGCTCATAACACTGCTCACAACAATAAGAAAACCGTACAACTTAGCCATGGTGGTGGTGGCAAAGAGATGAATGAGCTAATTCAAAACATCTTTTTTAAAGCATTTCAAAATCCAATACTCAGCAGCGAAGAGGATGCAGCCCTGCTTCACCTTACGGGAGAAACGGCCTTTACGACCGATTCATTTACCGTATCCCCTCTTTTTTTTGCAGGTGGAGATATAGGCAAGTTGGCCATCGCTGGTACGGTGAACGATCTGGCCATGATGGGCGCTGAGCCCCAATATTTAAGTTGCAGTTTCATTATTGAAGAGGGGTTTGAGATTTCCGCCCTCAAACAGATTGTAGCCAGCATGGCCACTGAACTTCATAAGAGTGGTACCCGTATTGTCTGCGGCGATACTAAGGTGGTACCGAAAGGTTGCGCCGATGGCTTGTTTATTAATACTTCGGGCGTTGGACGGGTCTTACGTAAAGGAATATCGGTAAAAAATATTCAAGCAGGCGATGCCATCATAGTCTCCAGAGACATCGGTCGACATGGCGCAGCCATTCTAATGGCAAGAGAGTCTTTGGCTCTGGAATCAGATCTCACCAGTGACTGCACTAACTTATGGCCGGTAATCGAGCAGTTAATCGCAGCGAATGTCGAGATCCACGCCATGCGTGACGCAACCCGTGGCGGCTTAGCTGCGGTGTTAAATGAGTGGGCAACGGCGTCCAATGTGGGAATAGATATTCAGGAGAGTGATATTCCCATCAGTGATGAGGTCAAAGGCTTATGCGAGCTCTATGGCTTCGAAGCTCACGATCTTGCCAACGAAGGGACTTTCATCATTGCCCTCCCCCAAGCTCTTGCCGCTGGTGCAATAGAGATAATGCAACGCTACGGCCACTGTGAACAAGCCGCCATCATAGGTACTGTCACTCAAGCACACCAAGGCAAAGTTGTGATGACCACCCCATGGGGAAGTCGCCGTTATCTGGATCTCCCTCAGGGTGAACTGTTGCCGAGGATCTGCTGATGACAATTTGCCATTGGAGAGCTAACAGGGGCAGAAGTGATGCATGAATACTCCATTGTTTCTGCGTTAATAGAGCAGTGTGAGCAACTTGCCTTTGAGAATAAGGCAAACAAAATCACAAGAGTAGCAATCAAGATAGGGGTGATGAGCGGTGTTGAACCTTCACTGCTAAGCACTGCTTTTGATACGTTTAAATTAGGTGGGATATGTCAGCATGCTGAACTTGAGATGCAGATACAGCCGCTGGTGCTTCAATGCTATGACTGCGATGGCATCAATCAGCTTAATGAGCGGAATATTATTTGCCCCCAATGTAAGAGTAGCCATACCAAATTAATAGAGGGAGAGGAGATGCTGCTAATGCAGTTGGAACTTGAAACTGAATAAACGGAACAAAACAAAACAGAATTTATAAGCAATGTATATTTTAATAAAATGGAGTTAAAATGAGAAAGCTAACCTCTCTAATCGCACTGACTTTTATACCAAGTTTGGCTTGGGCGCACCCAGGACATGATGGCATAGGTTTGTTCCATCATATGTTTGATCTCTTACCTATTGTTGCCGTGATTATCTTAGTTGCTGGCGTCTATATCTGGAAAAGAAAACAGTAAAAAAAGGCTGGCATCGTGTCATAAACAGGATGCCAGCCATTTTATTTTAAAGGGTTAACAAGATAACTAACTATTTCATTACTTATCTCGCCAGATCATCACTTGTGCCTCTTCACCTTTCTTACGAGTCGCACGGTACATGCCTTCAGTATTGAAAGGTGTCGCGATATTGCCTCGTTGATCGATAGCAATCACACCACCGGTGCCACCAGCAGTAATAAGGCGTTGATTAATCACTTCATCAGCAGCCTGAATTATCGACTTCTGTTGATACTTCACCTTAGCGCAAATATCTCCGGCTACATGATAACGAATAAAATACTCGCCATGACCTGTCGCAGATACTGCGCACACACCATTTTCGGCATAGGTGCCTGCACCAATAACAGGAGAGTCTCCGATACGACCAAAACGCTTGGCGGTCATCCCACCTGTAGAAGTCCCTGCAGCCAGGTTGCCATTTTTATCTAATGCTACTGCGCCTACGGTGCCAAATTTGTAATCGAGTTCTAAATAATCACGTCCCATTAAGTGGTTTGCCGCTTGATAGTCTTTCGCGGCCTCAGCTTTTTTTATCTTCTCTTTAGCATCGATAAGCTGCTCATAACGTTTATTGGTATCAAAATATGTGACTGGAACAAGCTCAAACCCTTGTGTCAAAGCAAACTCTTCGGCCCCTGCGCCTGATAACATAACATGAGGAGATTTTGTCATCACCGCGTTGGCTAAATTGATTGGGTTTTTAATGTGTTTAACCCCAGCCACTGCGCCTGCGTTCATGGTATTACCATCCATAATTGACGCATCCATCTCATGCTGACCATCGAAGGTATAGACGGCCCCCACGCCAGCATTAAATAGCGGACTGTTCTCCATCACATTAATTGCCACTTGAATCGCAACAAGACTATTGCCTCCCTTCTCTAGTACTTGATACCCGGCGTTAATCGCCTGTGTCAATTTATCTCGGTAGGCTTGCTCCTGTTCTGCATTCAAGTTTGCCTTCGAAATGGTTCCTGCCCCGCCATGAATGGCAATAGAAAACGGTTTTTCATCAGCCCATGCACTCGATATATATGTGCTAAAAACAGCCAACAACAGGCTTGTTACTTTCGTTTTATTGAGCATTTGTACATCCCTTATTTTTATTTTCACTCTTTGTAACCATTTATGGACTTAATTACAATCATCAACTTGCCTGCATTCGATAATCTAGCGACAATGGTCATAGCATTCACTCGAACAAACATGAGCCAGTTCTTTTTGCAAATACGTACATTAGGTTTAAGCCTCATCCTTATCTTTAGCTTACAGTGCTCCCTTTCTGCGCAGGCCGATGACTGGCTAAAATTAAATATTAACGGCGTTTCCGGGGAGCTAAACAGAAACGTTCGGGCTCACTTAGGCCAACTTCCCAGTTCGAAAGTCCAACGCAGAGCTTATATTTTTAACGCAGAAGATAACATTTCAGCGGCACTGCACTCACTTGGTTATTATCACGGTCAGATTGAACGAGAGATCTTATCACCAGAGAAAGGCATCTGGACACTAAATCTAACCATCAAACCGGGGCCCCCAACCATCATCGAATGGGTAGATATCAACTTAGAGGGGCAAATTCTTAACGACGCCATCGTTATCAATTGGTTAAATCATCTCACTATTAAACCTGGGGATATTCTTAATGATGGTATCTATGAACAGATAAAGTCTCAGCTTGTCACGCTCGCATTAGCTCGAGGTTATTTTGACGGCAAATATATCAAGTCGATGATCACTGTCAATCGCGATTTGAACACGGCACGGATAACATTACATTACGATTCAGGTCAGCGCTACCGAATAGGCGAAGTCAGTTTTGAAGGGCAAACATTAAACAATGACTTGATGCAGTCCTTGATCCCCTTTCAGATAGATAGTCCATATAGTACAGCAAATTTAGCTTCTTTGAATCGAGAGCTATTAGATACAGGGTACTTTTCAAATATAAAAGTACTGCCAATGGTCGACAAATCTGTTGATTTAGATGTGCCGATCAAAGTCGAACTCAGTCCTAAACCTAGCCACTCCATAGAATTCGGTCTGGGTGTAGACATAGGCAATACCACAGACAAAAGCATTGAACCTAGAGTCAGGCTTACTTGGCGAACCCCACAGATCAATCGTTTTGGGCAATCACAAGAAACCAGCTTAGAGTGGGCCCCCGACAAGCCTAAGTTTTTGACCACTTATACGATACCGTTAACTCATCCGCTTGATGATCAATTGAAAATCCGTGTCGGCATCTTAAGAGATAAATATGGTGTCACTCAAGTTTATGACCCTAAAGATAAGAGTTTCAAAAATACAGGAGAGTTGGACGCAAATAAACTTCTCATCGGGGTCATTCGCCAACAAAAGTTGGACAACCAATGGCTACTCAGCTACTCGCTCGAAGCAACTCGCGAGTATTACACTCAATCAGAGGTTGATTATGATCCCACATTTGTCCTTTTTGGTAGCAGCATATCCAAAACAGTTCGAAGTGATAATAGTTTAGATCCCAAATCTGGATATTTTCAGCACTACAGTCTGCAATATGCCGATCCCGCTTTAGGCTCTTCAGTTCGCCTGACCCGACTTCAAACAAAATACAAATGGATAGATACGTTTTTTGAAAAGCACAGAATTGTCACCAGACTCGATTTAGGCATTAACTTAGCTGCAAATGAAGATTTAGCTTTTATCCCTCCTTCACTACGTTATTTTGCCGGAGGTGATCAGAGTATTCGAGGTTACAGTTACCATGAACTCGGTCCCTATTTAGACTATACCAGTGCGAGTGGTGAATTAACCCGACAAGTCGTCGGTGGCCGCTACCTTATGGTAGGTAGTTTCGAGTATCAATATTACTTAACCCCGCATTGGCGAGTGGCTGCTTTTGTCGATGCAGGAAATGCCTTTGATGTTAACCAAATAGAACCTATTGTATCTGTAGGTCCCGGCCTGCATTGGATCTCACCCATTGGGCCGATTAAATTAGATATTGGTATTGGATTAAAAGAAACTGATACCGTGGCTCGCCCTTGGCGTATTCACCTGACCATGGGTTCTGAATTATGAGCCAGTCTCTCAATCGAGAATCCAATACTGAACAAGAGAGTAAACCGTCAAACGGTACCATGATGCTGAAATATTGTTGGCGTCGTTTTAAAACGCTGTCTCGAATACTAATCTATATCCCCCTTAGTTTGCTGATCATTATTGCCATCTTAATTGGCACCGATTTTGGCGGCCGAATCACCGTATTCTTGGCCAGTACTTTTGTACCTGATCTGGATATTACCTACGTCAGCGGAACAATAAACAGTCAGCTCGAAGTCAAAGATGCCCATTGGCAGATGGATGGGATAAGGGTTGATATCAAAGAGCTAAAACTTCAATGGCTGCCAATGTGCCTATTAAAAAAGCAACTTTGCGTCGATAAACTTATCGCATCTAACATCTTAGTCGAAATAGACACTGATAAATTAGCTGAAGATGACACGCTTGAATCAAAGATAGCCCTTGAGCAATCTCCCTCTATCGCCATGGACAGTAAAGATGATGATTATCAGGAGATCCAACTCCCTTTTGGCATCGATCTACAACATGCCAATCTGGCTGGAGTTAAAGTCAGGGTTGATGATATGCACTTTAATGCCGATCGCTTGCAAACTCAGGCACAATGGCAACAAACGGGGATTAGAGTCAGCTATCTTTATAGTCAAGGACTATTCGTTTCCATTCCTATAGACACAAAAACCAAAGCAAACTCCACGACTAAACACAAAGACGGCGAATGGGCTATGGCTCACCTTCCAGAAGTGTTTATACCTATTCCTGTTTTTGTCTCCGATGCTCAGTTAAGTGATAGCCTACTCAAACTCGGTAACCGGGAGGACACATTTAAACAAATTAACCTCCAAGCCAGCTACCATAGCTTTCTAATACATGTGGAAAAGCTGGAAGTCGAACACACTTATGGCAAGGTCGACTTAGATGGGGAGATCTCGCTCAAAAACGACTATCCGATGGATTTTACAGCTGCTATAGATCTAAACCATGTTAAAGAGCTGCCTGAACTTAATCCCCAAAAAGTGAGTTTAAAAACTAAAGGCGGTTTTAAAAAGTTAGCCCTTAGCGCAACGGGTTCAGGACATATTAGCTTTTCGCTTGACGGTGATATCGGTCTAGCATCCCCTGATCTTCCCTATCACCTTAAACTCAAAAGTAAACAATTGGCCTGGCCCTTAGATAACCCCGTGTATACAGGTGACTCTGTTGTGTTAGCAAGCCATGGGGACTTGAATCAGCAGTCAGTTGTATTCTCGGGACTTATCAATACACCTTACCAACCTCAATTGAATATCGACACAGCCTTTGAACACTCAGGTAGCGAAATAACGTTAAGTCATCTCAATGCCAATGGCGAAATTGGCAAACTCGTCGCTTCAGGCACAGCTAATTACGACAATAATATCACCTGGGATGCCGATATTAGCCTGACAAAGTTTAAACTGGAGCAGCTGAAACTGGAGTTAGAAAATCCACTGCCAGCAAGTCTGATCACAGGCCAACTGCATACCCAAGGAGCATTCAGGGATAATGAATGGCAAGTTGGGATCTCAAAATCAGATCTCAGTGGTGAGATCCAAGGCTATCCATTCCAACTATTAGGTGACATTTCAGTCAATAGTGAATTAAATCTCAGTGCCGATAACTTAACTCTCAATGCATTACAGTCCGTTTTAACCATCTCAGGTAAAGTAAAAAATATCTGGGCGGTGAATGCGCTGTTGGACGTACCAAACATTAACCTTTGGCATCCGGATGCCTCGGGGAGCATTAAGGCAAAAATCAAGGTCTCCGGAGACAGTGATCACCCTGAAATAGATTTTACAGCCAGTGTGTTAGATATTAAATTCAAACAGATAGAGCTCGAACAAACCCAAATTAAAGGGTTTTATCAACCACGAGATGCACACCAGTTTGCCCTCTCACTCAAAGCCAATAATTTAAGTTGGGATAATATTGATATCGACTCGATTACTTTTGGTACCAAAGGTAACGAGAAAGAGCAAAAAATGAGCTTGCAAACTTTTGGTGAATTGCAGCTTAATACTAAAGTATTTTCAACATTCAATCCTGACACTGAAAAGTTAGCAGCACAAATCCATACTTTAAGTTTAAACTCCCAAATTGGCCCATGGGCCCTCAAAGCCCCTTTCGAGATCACTTGGGATAATAAGAGTCAATCTGGCGTTATCAATACTTTCTGTTGGCAACATAAAGATGGCAACTTATGCCTTGACGATGTGGCTGAACTTGGCCCTAAAGGTGATGTAACCGTGAGCTTTAATGGTGATATTGGCTCACTATTAACCCCTCTCCTACCTGAAAAACTTTCTTGGGTGGCTCCTGCAACACTTAACTCTCAATTTTCATGGCAACCTAACAATAAACCAACGGGGTTTTTAACACTAAACTTTGAACCCGGCCATATCAGTCTCAATAACAATAGTCGTAACTTGGATATAGGTTACAAGCTGCTTAATCTACAAGTTCAACTAGACGAAAAAATGTTATCGACTCAGATAAAATTCGACTCCCATGATATAGCGACTTGGGAGGGACAATTAGATATCAAGGTCACTCCAGACAGAGTAATCTCAGGTTACACGAAACTGCACCAAATAAACTTAGCAGCACTATCTGAATTTATGCCACAACTGGAACGTCTTGGGGGAAAAGTCTCCAGTGAACTAACAATATCAGGCACGTTAAACAAGCCTGATATCTCCGGTGAAGTATTGTTACAGCGCGGAGAGTTGCTTATTGCAGCAAACCCTACATTACTTGAGGATATCAACCTATCACTTAAGCTTTCAGGTCAACGAGCTAAGGTTGATGGCCATTGGTTAATGGGGGAAGGCAAAGCAAATCTTAACGGTGTACTGAATTGGGGCGGTGAAGATTTTATGGGAGATATGGTATTTAACGGCAAAAATCTGGCCATTATTCAACCTCCTTTTGCACTGATTAATGTATCTCCGGATCTCAATATAAAGTTCAAGAAAGACAGCCTTAATATTCAAGGTACTCTTGATATTCCTTCTGGTAATATCAGGGTGGTTCAGCTCCCCGAAGGTGGTGTAGCCGTATCTTCCGATGTGGTATTTGAAGACAGTATCTCTTCAGGTGAAAAAGAGCTGACGCCACTAGCTTTTACGACCAACATTAAAATTAATGTTGCAGACAAACTCAAAATCAACGGAATGGGTTTAAGAGGAAGATTAACTGGAACATTAGATTTGATGAAAGAGGCACTCAACCCACCCCTTCTATATGGTGATATTCGAGTCATAGACGGTACTTATAAATTTTTGGGGCAAACTCTAGACATTAAAACCGGCGAAGTGCAGTTTATTGGTCCCTTATCTGTTCCAAATCTCAATATCGAAGCTGTTAGAAATATAAAAGATGGCGATGTGATTGCTGGAGTCAAGATCACTGGAACACCTCATAAGCCTATTGTCACTCTGTTCTCATCACCAGAAAAAGAACAAGCAGAGATCCTCTCCTACATCATAAAAGGTACGGGGTTTCGCAGTGACGATGCCGATGAAAATAGCAGCTTTATGATGGGTGCTGCATTAGCTTTAGGTAATCAACTCGACGGTGGTGTCGTTAATAACATAGGTAACTCAGCTACAGATCTTATCGAGAAAATAGGTTTTACAAATGTACAACTTGATGCCAATGACGATGGTCGAGTGGCCATCAGTGGTTTTATTGGTGAAGATTTAATGGTCAAATACGGTGTTGGGGTATTTAACCCCGGTTATGAGATAACAGTCAGGTATTATCTCTTATCTCAACTCTATCTTGAATCGGTATCGGGTACCATCGAGCAGTCACTTGATATCTACTACAATTTTGATATTGACTAACTGTAGAACAATTGATTTCCCTTATAAAAAAACCGCTATAATGCGGTTTTTTATAACGTTAAAGAAAAGATAAATAACCTATTCAGTCTCGGAAGGCTGACTGTTTTTAAATCTTTGCCACACTTTCCCGCTATTAATACCGTAACTTCGCATGAGTGCTGGAATAGCATTATGATTTTTATCTTGCGCGAGCTGCTGTAGTGCTTCATAAAACTCAAAGGCTAACTCACGCGCCTTGTCAATGCCAAAGTAATCTTCACCAACTCGACTGTAGAGACCTTTAAAACCATTTAAAATCAGTACATAAAGTGGATTTCCAGAGTTGTATGCCAAGGTATGATGAAGCTGGTAATCAAACTGAACATAAGCTTTAGGATCATTATTTAGCGAACCGATCTCCGACAATGCTTCTAAAACTTTATCAGGGTTATGACGTACAGCTCCTTTAAAGTAAATAGCACTGATATTGGTTCGAGCCGAAAGTAACTGCTCAAGTAACACTGGCTCCCCTGCCGGATTCAAGTCTGCAATAGTTTCTAATACATTTAAGCCAGAGCTTTCCCAGATATCATTTACTTTAGTTGGCTTACCATGTTGAATAGTTAACCAGCCATCTCTAGCTAAGCGCTGTAACACTTCACGCAGTGTCGTGCGCGTCACGCCTATCAGTTCTGATAATTCTCTTTCAGCAGGTAATATTGAACCAGGTGGAAATTTATCCTCCCAAATTGAACGGACAATATATTTCTCAGCAAAACTCGCAGGTCCCTTGGCTTCGATAATGTCTTTGTTCTTTACCACGGACGGAGATTTTTGGACAATTGTCATCAGGGTAGTTTTCCAAATTCAATTCACATTATATTATCGACTGATCATACCAGAGAGAGGATAAATGGAAACCTTTCTAGCTCAAAACAAACTAAGATCAAAGTGTAGAGTCACAAAACACGGAAAAATCTGACTTTATTCATTAATACGAGCGGTTTTTCTGTTGTAAGTCGACAATTTAAAATTTTTTTTAAGGTTTAGATGTCGATAGGCTATTAAAGACTAGTCTCTTTACGCTAGACTTGAGCGGTTAAAAAAATGGTGGTCAAAAATGACTAATCATAACATCTATCAATTTTGAGAGGGTGCCATGCCTGTGACTATGAGTCAGGCGTTTATTGATAACTTCTTAGGTAACTCACCTAAGTGGTTCAAAATCGCAATTTTATCATTTCTAATAATTAATCCGATTGTGTTTTATATAAATCCATTTATCGCTGGATGGTTATTAGTTATTGAATTTATTTTCACCTTAGCCATGGCATTAAAATGCTACCCACTGCAGCCAGGCGGATTGCTTGCCATCCAAGCGGTGGCAATAGGCATGACCTCCCCCAGTCAGGTTTTTCATGAGCTCGAGGCTAACCTAGAGGTTCTGCTGTTATTGGTCTTCATGGTGGCTGGCATCTATTTTATGAAGCAATTGCTACTGTTTGGCTTCACTAAGATGATCACTAAGGTTAAATCTAAAGTCGCCGTATCCATGATGTTCTGTATTGCATCGGCATTTTTATCCGCCTTTCTTGATGCATTAACCGTTATCGCGGTCATTATCGCGGTCGCAGTAGGTTTTTACTCTATCTATCATAAAGTTGCATCGGGTAAAAGTTTCACTGACGATCATGACCATACTGCCGACGGGCCGCAACAGTTATGTGAAGAGGAGTTAGAAGCCTTTCGTGGTTTCCTGCGAAACTTATTGATGCATGCTGGTGTTGGTACAGCACTTGGTGGCGTATGTACTATGGTCGGTGAGCCACAAAACCTGATCATTGCTGCTCAAGCAAACTGGCAATTTGCCGAGTTTGCAATACGCATGTCTCCGGTGACTATTCCAGTATTTTTTGCTGGCATCTTAACCTGTTTCTTAGTTGAGAAATTTAAAGTATTCGGCTACGGACAAGAGTTACCTGAAGCCGTACATAAGATCCTATCCGATTATGAAGCTCATGAGGATGCAAAACGCACTAACCATGACAAGATGAAGCTTATTGTACAAGCACTTATCGGCATTTGGTTGATTGTTGGATTAGCCCTTCACTTGGCCTCTGTGGGCCTTATCGGTCTATCTGTTATCATTCTAGCAACCGCATTCAATGGCGTAACCAACGAACATGCATTGGGTAAAGCATTTGAAGAAGCGCTACCGTTCACTGCATTGTTAGCTGTTTTCTTCGCTATTGTAGCTGTGATAATCGACCAACAGCTCTTTGCGCCGGTTATTCAGTGGGCGTTAAGCTATGAAGGTAATACTCAGTTAGTTATCTTTTATATCGCCAACGGCCTGCTCTCTATGGTCAGTGATAACGTGTTTGTCGGTACGGTTTATATCAATGAAGTCAAGGCTGCACTCTTGTCTGGACAGATCACTCGAGACCAGTTTGATCTACTTGCTGTGGCGATTAATACGGGAACCAACTTACCTTCGGTGGCAACACCAAATGGTCAAGCTGCCTTCCTGTTCTTACTCACATCAGCAATAGCACCATTGGTTCGCTTATCATACGGCCGTATGGTGTGGATGGCACTGCCATATACCATCGTATTATCGGTTGTTGGCGTATTAGCTATTCACTTAGGTGGACTTGAACAGATGACACAATACTTTTATGACACTCAAATAATTACTCATCATTCGATTAGAAATGCAGTTGAAGTAGCAACTGAAGTATCAGTGTCAGCACACTAAATAGATGAATATATTCAGTATAAACTGAACTTTATCAAATTAATAAAGTCTTAAAAGCGCCCCCACAGGGCGTTTTTTTATTCATCTTAATGGAGAACTTAGTCTTGAATCCAGTCACTCAATTTGCGCAATCACGTCTTTCCTGGCTCATATTGGCAGGAACAGCTCTGACTCTTGAACTCTGTGCTCTGTTCTTTCAGTATGTGATGAATTTAGATCCTTGTGTAATGTGTATCTATCAACGTCTAGCCATATTCGGCATTCTAGCAGCTGGATTAATCGGCATTGCTGGCCATAAATATCGGTTAGTACGGCTTCTAGCGATTATAGGTTGGGCAACAAGTGCTGTATGGGGATTAAAGCTCGCGCTAGAACTGGTCGATATGCAAACTAATCCATCGCCCTTTTCAACTTGCTCTTTCCTGCCTGAATTTCCACACTGGATGCCGCTTCATGAATGGATCCCTTCTGTGTTTATGCCCACAGGCATGTGCTCAGATATTCCATGGGAGATGTTTGGTGTCACGATGGGGCAATGGATGATAGGCGCATTCTCGGCATACTTAATCGCATTGGCAGTGTTTGCGATACCCGCTTTAGATAAAACCCACTAATTTTCAATAACCCCAGTGATAAAAACGCCCATTGGGGCGTTTTTATTATCAAATAATCGGTAAAGCCTATACCGGATTATCAATATCAACAAAGTGATGCTTTAGATTAAACTCACGAGCTAGGTGCGCACCTAATGCCTGAATACCATAACGCTCTGTTGCATGGTGCCCCGCAGCAAAATAATGAATACCGAGTTCGATAGCACTATGATAAGTTCGCTCAGATACCTCGCCACTGATGAATGCATCGACACCTAGCTCAGCAGCTATATCGATATAATCCTGCGCTCCACCCGTACACCAAGCTAGCGTTTGTATTACCTCTTCTTCATTACCGATGTGAAGTGCACTGCGATGTAATACATGATTTAGTTTTGCTGAAAAGGCTTTGCCTGTCATCGGTTTATCAAGTCGCCCTTGCCAGATTAATCCTTGTGCAACGCTCTCTACCGCTTCTGCATCGGTAATTTCAAGCTTACGAGCTAATTCTGCATTATTGCCTAACAAAGGGTGACCATCTAAAGGAAGGTGGTAACCGAATAGGTTTATATCGTTATTGAGCAAAGATTTTATTCTTCTCTGCTTCATGCCCGTGATCACTTGTGGCTCACCTTTCCAAAAGAATCCATGATGGACTAATATGGCATCGGCCTTTAATACTATAGCTCGATCAATTAAAGCCTGACACGCTGTGACCCCAGTCACAATGGTCGAGATTTCAATCCGACCTTCAACTTGAAGCCCGTTTGGAGCGTAATCTTTGTACTTGGCTATCTGTAAAAAGTCAGCAAGATACTGACTTAACTCTGTACGTGTCATGAAGCTACCCCTTGGTATTTAGTAGAAGTGTAACTCATCAACGCATAATTATTAACTATACTAAGTCGAGAATTATGTGATCGTGCAACGGCATTGTGAATGTTAATTTGAACCTCAATATGTTAACTAAATAGATAAATACAGTAGATTTGCAGTGAGAATTGGACTTTTTACCAGTTTCACCGATAAAATCCCCTAAACCTTCAAGTAAACATTAAAAGAAATAGGTTATAACTATGTCAAAACTGACTAAAGAAGAAGTGATCAGCACGTTGGAGTCAGCTCTTGCAACTAAACAAGGGAGCACTGTAACGATCGAGCAAAAAGGCAGCTGGTACAAAATCGATGGTGGTAAGTCACTCCGCTTTAGTGAACTAGAAAGCATACTTGCCGAGCTCACTGGCGAAACTCTCGCCCCAAAAGCGACAACAAAAAAGAAAGTCGTCCCAGTTGCAAAAATGATGAAACCAAAAACAATGACTAAAGCTGCGACAAAGAAACCAGCTTCTACTAACACTCATGATGGAAAAACGCCTAAAGAACTATGGCGCGAAAAACTGGCAGGCAAAGGCCAACTACCTCGCGGCTTCTAACTTTTTAGAAGTTAAGGCACTAAAAAGGAGCCTTCTGGCTCCTTTTTAACACCCATTATTCTTGGGCTACTAATCTCAATGCTACATCGCTATATCGACTCTAACACTACCAACTAGGTAGACTACTCTGACGTCATCCCCAGCATTAAAGACCATACCTGGGTCAAGATCCTGAATAATCATCACCTGCTCACCATCCTCTTGCTTTATCATTAGCTCGACCAATGTTAACTCTTGATAATAACTGTTGTCTCCATAACGGTTACCGACACCAGCGCCAATTAAGGCACCGAGAACGGTCGCCACATCTTGACCACTGCCCCCACCAAATTGATGGCCAACCACACCACCGACTAAAGCGCCACCAAACGTTTTCCAGCCTTGATTTCTATCCTCGACTAACTGCTTTTGCGTAATATTTCTCACTGAAATAATGTTGCCATATTGAACTTGCTCAACGGCTACTGCTTGATTTCGTTTATATCCGGCTTCCACAGGATTAAATACACTAAAAAATAGACAAACAAAGACTAAGGTTGTGATCCAAGGTTTCAACATAATCATTTTTCCGCTAACTTATAATAATGTCTAATGAAGATAATATTACTCAATTGTGAACTCACTGTCTTATTTAAATCAAGAACTCGAGCAGTTCCCCTCTCCGGAATTTGCTCTAACCGATCCTAACGGCTTATTAGCTGTCGGAGGTGATCTTAAGCCTAAACGGCTTCTCAGTGCCTACTATGAGGGTATTTTCCCTTGGTTTAATGCCGATGACCCCATACTTTGGTGGTCACCGGATCCTCGTGCTGTCTTTGTTCCTGGCAATATGAAAACAAGCCGTTCCTTGCTTAAACACCTAAAAAAACAACCTTGGCGTTACAGTATCAACCAGGCTTTTAGACAAGTTATTCAAGCTTGCGCTGCCCCCAGATCCTTACAAGACAGTACATGGATTAGTCAGGAGATCCAAGATGCTTACATAAAACTCCATGAACTCGGCCAAGCTCATTCTATCGAAGTCTGGCAAGATGATAAACTGATAGGGGGCCTATATGGCTTAGCCATTGGTCAGGTATTTTGTGGCGAGTCGATGTTCCATACTAAAACCAATGCGTCTAAAGCAGCCATGCTACTCCTGCATCAATACTCATTAAAACAAGGGTTCAAGCTTATTGATGCCCAAGTGATGAACCCACATTTAGCGACTCTTGGCGCAACGGCCTTGAAGAGAAAAGATTTTATTAACTTACTCAAACGTTTTAGAGATCTCAGTGTTGCACCCAACACTTGGGTTGAATCAGAGGTATCACTTGAGCTTTAAATCACATCCTATCTCCGTTGGGGTAACACAAACCTTTCCTTGTAGTTACCTCGAAAACCAGCTTGAACAATTATTAGTTCTACAAGATGATCCCATCGGTCTAGAATTGTTCGAAAGATTGTTGGCTTTAGGGTTCAGACGCAGTGGTGGAACAATCTATAAACCTCAATGTCCCAATTGCAATGCTTGTTTACCAATCAGGATCCCAACTCAACAGTTTATCCCTTCAAGACGCCAGAAGCGCACTTTAAGGAACAACAAAGACATTATTTGGAAGGTGGTCGACAAACAGCAAGAATATCATTACGACCTCTATGAGCGCTATATTAACGAACGACATCAAGATGGTCCCATGTACCCCGCCTCAAAAGAGCAATATCAACACTTTATCAACTCAGGCTGGCTCGCCCCTCACTATATTGAACTGTGGAACGGTGATGCCTTAATCGCTGTTGCAGTGACTGATGTAATGCCAAATAGCTTATCTGCAATCTACAGTTTCTTCTGTCCTAATGAGCATAAACGTTCATTAGGATCATTACTCATTCTTCTCCAATGTCGTCTGGCAAAGTTAATGAATAAAGATTTTGTCTATCTCGGCTATCAAATCGATGAATCAAGAAAAATGAATTACAAACGAAGCTACTTACCTTATCAGATATTAACGACCTGTGGATGGCAGCAAATATCTGATGAATAACTGTAATTTCAACTTATGCCTAATAATTACTCTAATATGAAATATCATTATCGCCTATACATTCTCTTTACAGCAAGGGGATTTTGCGTCATGATATGCCCGATTTAAAACTTGAAAGCTAACAGGATAACTGATTAATGGCGAAAGAAGACAACATTGAGATGCAAGGCACGATCCTTGAAACCTTGCCGAACACAATGTTTCGTGTAGAGCTAGAGAACGGTCACGTTGTGATCGCACACATCTCAGGTAAAATGCGTAAAAACTACATTCGAATTCTGACCGGTGACAAAGTTACGGTTCAGCTGACACCTTATGACTTGAGCAAAGGTCGCATCGTCTTCCGTTCACGCTAAGTTAGCTTAAACAGATTTTAAAAACCGGCGGTGCCGGTTTTTTACTTTTTTGAAAAGTATCGAATTAAAAAAGGCTGCAACTGCAGCCTTTTTTCATGTCCCTAATTCAAGCTAATTATTGACTTTCTCAAGGGATTCGACTGAGATCGTGATCTCATCTTTCTTAATATCCACATTGGCCACACCACCCTTTTCAAGCTTTCCAAACAAGATCTCATCAGCTAATGGTCGTTTAATCAGTTCAGTGACCACCCTTGCCATAGGTCTCGCCCCCATCGCTTTGTCGTATCCTTTCTCAGCGAGTAAGGTTCTAGCCTCATCACTAACAAATAAGGTGACTCTTTTCTCGTCCAGTTGCGCCTGAAGCTCGACAAGGAACTTATCGACCACTTTGGCGATAACAGTCAGATCAAGATGATTAAACCAAATAATCTCATCCAAGCGATTTCTGAACTCAGGTGAAAACACCTTATTAATTTCAGCGAGTGCATCTTGACTATGATCTTGCTGCTTAAAGCCGATCGACTTTCTCACCGTCTCCTGCACGCCCGCATTTGTGGTCATCACAATGGTAACGTGTCTGAAGTCGGCTTTTCGACCATTGTTATCAGTCAAAATACCATGGTCCATCACCTGTAAGAGCAAATTATAGACATCAGGATGTGCCTTTTCAATCTCATCAAACAGCACAACACAATGCGGATTCTTAATCACTGCATCAGTTAATAAACCACCTTGATCGTAACCCACATAACCAGGGGGAGCGCCGATAAGACGTGAAACCGTATGACTTTCCATATATTCAGACATATCGAAACGAACCAGGTTAAGGCCGAGACATTTAGCCAGTTGGCTGGTCACTTCTGTCTTCCCTACCCCTGTGGGGCCAGCGAATAAGAAACTGCCAACAGGCTTATGCTCACCACTCAAACCACTTCGAGACAGTCTAATCGCGGCACTAAGGCTCTCAATCGCTTTGTCTTGACCAAACACCACCATCTTAAGGTTACGGTCTAGATTTTTAAGCATGTCTTTATCAGTAGCCGATACAGACTTCTCAGGGATGCGCGCCATTTTGGCTATAATAGCTTCAATCTCGCTCTGTCCTATGGTTTTCTTCCTACGACTCGCTGGTTGCATCGCCATGCGTGCTCCAGCTTCGTCGATAACATCTATCGCTTTGTCTGGAAGATAGCGATCATTAATGTGCTTATCAGATAGACGCGCCGCAATACTCAAAGCTGCCATGGTATATCTCACCCCATGATGCTCTTCATACTTAGATTTCAGTCCTTGAAGGATCTTAGTGGTTTCTGCAACAGAAGGTTCATTGATATCGACTTTTTGGAAGCGTCTTGCTAGCGCCCTATCTTTTTCAAAAATACTTTGGTATTCCTGAAAAGTGGTAGACCCCATACATCTTAGCTTTCCGCCTGATAATAAAGGCTTAAGCAAGTTTGATGCATCCATCACACCACCGGAAGCCGAGCCTGCACCAATAATCGTGTGGATCTCATCAATAAATAAAATGGCATCTTCATCACTTTCAAGCTCTTTAAGCAAGCTTTTAAAGCGTTTTTCGAAATCCCCTCGGTATTTCGTTCCCGCTAACAAGGCACCAAGATCTAAAGAGTAGACCGTGGCTTTACTCATCACCTCTGGGACTTCTTCTTTTACAATTCGATACGCTAACCCTTCGGCAATCGCGGTTTTACCCACACCAGCCTCACCGACTAATAACGGATTATTCTTTCTTCTGCGACAGAGGATTTGTATCGAACGTTCAATCTCATCACTGCGACCAATTAATGGATCAATATTGCCCTGAATCGCCAATTCATTTAGATTCGAAGCAAACTGAGACAGCTTACTCTTCTCCTCGTCATTGTCACTCTGGTCCTCAATGCGTTCCTGCTGAGAGTTGTGTTCAATTTCATCTTTAGACACCCCGTGAGAGATAAAATTAACCACATCCAGGCGCGTTACCTCGCTATTACGTAGAAGATAAACAGCTTGTGACTCCTGTTCACTAAAGATAGCGACTAATACATTAGCCCCCGTCACTTCGTTACGACCAGAAGACTGAACATGAAATACCGCTCTTTGTAAAACTCTCTGAAAACCTAACGTCGGTTGAGTCTCTCTATCATCTTCGGGATCGGCGATAATAGGTGTCGTTTGCTGAATAAAATTAGACACATCCTCTCTTAACTTATCAAGATTAGCCCCACAGGCCACTAACGCTTCTTGTGCGGCGGGATTATCTATTAAAGCGAGCAGCAGGTGTTCCACCGTCATATACTCATGACGGGCATCTCTGGCTTGCTGAAATGCCAGATTTAAGGTGACTTCAAGATCTTTATTTAGCATAAGCACCCCCTAAATTTACAACTAAAATAACCCAATTCAGGCTTTCTCTAATGAACACAGTAACGGATGTTGGTTTTGTCTTGCAAATTGATTTACTTGAGCAACCTTAGTTTCTGCAATTCCAAAAGGAAAAACCCCACAAATTCCTTTTCCCTGATGATGTATTGCAAGCATGATATCTGTCGCTTGCTCTTCACTTTTTTTGAAAAAGACCTGTAATACCTCAATCACAAAATCCATTGGGGTATAGTCATCATTGTTTAAAATCACCTTGTACATTGAGGGTGACATTAATTCTGATTCTACACGTTCTTCAACGTGTTCAATATTTCCTGCTTTACCCATGGTTCAATATTAGCCTCTAGTCATCGCTTGTACCAATTAAATACCCAAGCTACTTCAAAATGCACATTTCAAGGTGTTTGAGTATAGAGATTATTCAATAAAAAGTTTTCTTCTACAATCTAATATCTGACTCATTAATTGAAACAGGTTACACACTTAAATGTTGCTCTTTTGTTAAAATAACCTTGACATACAAACTGACTGCTTTCATTCTGTTCAACAGGCGGTAATTTATACTCCGCTAATTTAGTTTTACTATCTTACTGGCAAGTAGACAACAGAAGGAAGTGGAAGTATGGCAAACGGAACTGTTAAATGGTTCAACAACGCCAAAGGATTCGGGTTTATCTGCCCTGAAGCTGGTGGTGAAGACGTTTTTGCACACTATTCTACCATTGAAATGGAAGGCTATCGAACGTTAAAAGCAGGCCAACCTGTCCAATTCGAAGTAGAAGCAGGGCCAAAAGGGATGCACGCGTCAGCTATTTCGCCAACAAATTAACGAAGGCGATGTAAAACAAAAAAGGCAGGGTTATCCCTGCCTTTTTATTATCTGCAAAAAACAATACTAAATACTATCGCGAAGAAAATGCCATCTCTCCCGCAAATAGAATAAATTTAAGCAGTAAATAATGCATTTAAAGTCGCACTTGGACGCATCTCTGCCAAGGCTTTGCTTGCATCTAAACGATAATAGCCACCCAGATCAACCGCGCCCCCCTGTGCCGCATTAAGTTCATCGACAATTTTAACTTCATTGTTCGTCAACGATTCTGCAAGTGAAGCAAACTGTGCTTTTAATTCCATATCTTGCGTCTGCTGAGCCACTTCTTGAGCCCAATACATGGCAAGATAGAAATGACTGCCACGGTTATCGAGTTGACCAACACGACGCGAAGGTGACTTATTTTGATCGAGGAACTGACCAATAGCCGCATCCAATGTATCTGCCAATATTTGTGCTTTAGCATTATTGGTTGTTTGGCTTAAATGCTCAAGCGACGCCGCTAGTGCTAAAAACTCACCCAACGAATCCCAACGCAAATGGCCCTCTTTTTCTATTTGCTGAACATGCTTGGGCGCTGAGCCCCCCGCACCGGTTTCAAATAATCCACCACCGTTCATCAAAGGAACGATAGAGAGCATTTTGGCACTCGTACCGAGCTCAAGAATAGGGAATAGATCGGTTAAGTAGTCACGTAATACGTTACCCGTGACTGAAATTGTATCAAGGCCTTCTTTAGTGCGTGCTAACGTAAAACGTGTCGCTTCAACCGGAGACATTATGCGAATGTCTAATCCAGCAGTATCATGTTCAGGAAGATACAGCTTAACTTTTTTAATAATCTCAGCATCATGACTACGACTCTCATCTAACCAAAATACTGCAGGAGTAGAAGATAAACGTGCACGTTTAACGGCAAGTTTTACCCAATCACGAATAGGCGCGTCTTTAACCTGACACATTCTCCAAATATCACCCGCTTCAACAGCATGAGAAATCAGTACATTCCCTTGGCTGTTGGTCACATTCACCGTACCCGCAGCTTCGATTTCGAATGTTTTATCATGGCTACCGTACTCTTCAGCCTTTTGAGCCATCAAACCAACATTGGGCACACTGCCCATAGTGGTTGGATTAAATGCACCGTGCTCTTTACAAAAAGCAATCGTCTCTTGGTAGACACCTGCGTAACAACGATCAGGGATCATTGCCTTCATATCTTTTGGTTGACCATCAACCCCCCACATCATGCCTGATGTGCGAATTGCAGCAGGCATAGAAGCATCAATAATCACATCGCTTGGCACATGTAGATTAGTAATGCCTTTATCCGAATCAACCATCGCAAGTTCCGGACGACTTACATACACTGCCGCGATATCGACTTCGATAGCCGCTTTCTGCTCTACTGGAAGCTGTGCTATTTTAGCATAAACATCACCAAAACCATTGTTAACGTCAACACCCAACTCTTCAAATAATGAAGCATGCTTAACAAAAAGATCTTTATAGTAAACTTTAACAGCATGACCAAAAAGAATAGGATCAGAGACCTTCATCATGGTGGCTTTTAGGTGTAAAGAAAGTAACACGCCTTGGGCTTTAGCTGCTTCAATCTCACGCTCATAGAACTCAACGAGTGCCTTTTTGCTCAACACCGATGCATCAATCACCTCTCCAGCTAACAAAGGAAGTGACGCTTTCAATACCTGCTCACTTCCATCAGATTTAGTCAACACTATGCTAACGTCATCTTCAGACATTAAGGTCAATGATTTTTCGCTGCCATAAAAATCACCTTCACTCATATGTGCTACATGGCTTTGTGAATCACGGCTCCATGCGCCCATTGAATGTGGGTGCTTCTGAGCATATTTCTTGACTGAACCAGGAGCACGACGATCTGAGTTACCTTCACGTAAAACTGGGTTTACTGCGCTACCTTTAATCTTATCGTAACAAGCTTGAATCTCTTTCTCTTCAGAGTTAGCAGGCTCATCTGGGTATGACGGAATATCATATCCCTTGTTCTGTAGCTCTAAAATACACGCTTTTAACTGGGGAATAGATGCGCTGATGTTTGGCAACTTAATGATATTAGCTTCAGGTCTTCCCGCTAGTTCACCAAGCTCTGCTAATGCGTCACTCATTTTTTGGTTATCTAAAAGATTTTCTGGAAAATTTGCAATAATTCGGCCCGAAAGAGAGATATCTCGAGTTTCTACATTCACGCCAGCCGCTTGAGTAAATATTTTAATAATAGGCAGCAAAGATAACGTTGCTAAGGCTGGTGCTTCATCTGTCTCGGTATAGATAATGGTTGAATTGTCGGTCATTTTTCGTCCTACATTGTTGTAAAATAGAGAATTTAAAATATTATATTTTTTATATACTGCATTTTTTGCGAATTGCGGTTGTATTCAATACTTTCTATTAGCACTTTTATATAAACCTTGGTTAGACCTAGGCTAGCTAACATGGTTAACAGCATTTATGAAAGGATAAAACGCCTGATTTAGTGAGTTTTCCCGCAAAATACACGTTTTCTGAACCTTAATATCACGTCATACCATTTAAGCTGAACTTCTCAAAATCTTTTGACAATTTGGCTTAGATCACATTTTTATCGAGCACATCATAAAACATTCTAGATAATATTCAAATTCCACTAAGGGCGAATGCACAGTACACTGTAAACATTAAGTCATTTTATACCAGAAGATTAGTTAGCGTGAGTCACACTATTAAACATAAGTTCCACTCAAAAAAAATAACCGCAACATCTGTTAAAGCGACACAAAACAGAGCAACTTGGGCTTCCAAAAATAAATCGGCATCTAACTCTAAATCATTGCACCGCAATTCAGTAAAAAACAAACCTAGAGTTAGCGATCCCATCATCGTTTTGTTCAACAAGCCTTTCGATGTGCTTTGCCAATTTACCGATGAACAGGGACGACAAACATTAAAAGATTTTATCCCCATTCCTGGCGTGTATGCAGCGGGAAGGCTAGATCGAGACAGTGAAGGGTTACTGCTACTCACCAATGACGGCAAACTTCAATCGACACTCACCGAACCCAAAAAACGCACCTATAAAACCTATTGGGCTCAGGTTGAAGGCGCGCCAAATGAAGCTCAATTAGATAAGTTACGTAACGGAGTAGAACTAAAAGACGGCATGACTTTACCCGCTACTATTACTATCATGTCTCAACCTGAGATATGGACTCGTGTCCCTCCAATACGAGAGCGCAAAGCCATCCCAACGACTTGGATAGAGATCCAAATCTGCGAAGGCCGTAATCGTCAGGTCAGAAGAATGACCGCACACATAGGATTCCCTACTCTCAGACTCATTCGATATAAAATAGGCCAATGGTGTCTTGACGATCTCAAACCTGCTCAGTATTTAACTATCGATATGAAAAATAAGCCAATATAGTATTTAACCTCAACTCAGCAATAGCATAGAAGGGAGAGATTATGACTCAAAGATACAAACCCAATGCGACTGTGGCCTGTATTGTCCAATGCCAAGACAGGTATTTGATGGTTGAGGAGCACATCGATGGAATGACACGATACAATCAACCTGCAGGTCATCTCGAGCAAGGCGAATCATTAACACAGGCATGTGAGCGTGAAGTTTTTGAGGAAACAGGTCTTAAGCTTGAGGCGCAAGCTTTGATTGGTATCTATCAATTTAGCGCAGATGAAAACCTAGCATTCGTAAGATTTACTTTCTTTACCAGCATTTCAAACCTCCTTGAAACGACACCGCAAGATGCTGATATACAAGCGGCCCACTGGTTAACCTATGATGAAATCCTTGCTCTGACTCCAGCATTAAGAAGCCCACTTGTGCTCTTGAGTCTAGATGATGCTAGAAATAAAACACACTATCCGCTAGAACTACTCAATAGCCAGTATCTCAAGTTAGCCCCTAGCCATAATGCGTGTTAGAATACGCCCCCGAAAATGTAGCTTCTTTTTTAGATGATTCGAATCTCAATATCACTTGCTTTGGCACTCTGTGGTGGTCTGACAGTTCATCTTTAATCTCAAGCTATTAAAGGTACATTCAACGGTTTTAGGAACTATGGCAATAATCGAAACAACTGCGACTAACAATAAAAAAGTCATTGTCGGCATGTCCGGCGGTGTTGACTCCTCAGTTTCGGCTTACCTGTTACTTAAACAGGGCTATCAAGTCGAAGGTCTTTTCATGAAAAACTGGGAAGAAGATGACACCGATGAATATTGTGCTGCAGCTGACGATCTCAAAGATGCGCAAGCTGTGTGTGACAAGCTTGGCATTAAACTGCATACCGTCAATTTTGCCTCTGAGTATTGGGACAATGTATTCGAATACTTTCTTGCGGAATACAAGGCTGGCAGAACGCCAAATCCAGATATCATCTGCAATAAAGAGATTAAGTTTAAAGCTTTCCTTGAATTTGCTGATGATATCTTAGACGCTGATTACATCGCCATGGGGCATTATGTTCGTCGCTGTGACAAAAGTGGCCAGAGTCAGATGTTACGTGGCATCGATGGAAATAAAGATCAAAGCTACTTTCTCTATACATTAAGCCATGAGCAAATGTCTCGTTCACTGTTCCCTGTCGGTGAACTTGAAAAAAGTGAAGTAAGAGAGATAGCCAAAGAGATGGGACTCATCACCCATGACAAAAAAGACAGCACTGGGATCTGTTTTATCGGTGAGCGAAAATTTACTGATTTCCTCAGTACCTTTTTACCTGCACAACCGGGCAATATTGAGACCGCAGAAGGTCAAGTGATTGGCACCCATCAGGGTTTGATGTACCACACTCTAGGCCAACGTAAAGGTTTAGGGATCGGCGGGATGAAAAATAGCAATGATGATCCTTGGTATGTTGTCGATAAAGAGATGGACAGAAATGTACTGGTTGTCGGTCAAGGTGGTACTCACCCTCGTTTGATGTCAGTGGGTTTTTATGCAGACCAACTGCACTGGGTTGACAGAAAGGGGCCTATCGACGGCGCTCAGATCACAGTGAAAACCCGTTACCGCCAACGCGATGTAGCCTGTACTTTGTCTTATGAAGACGAAGACAGAATTAAAGTCTTATTTGATGAGCCTGTCGCAGCGGTAACACCGGGACAATCTGCCGTTTTTTATAATGCCGATATTTGCTTAGGCGGCGCTATCATCGATTCATTAATCAGAGAATAAGACGTGAGCGAGCTTCTAGACGAACGTACCATGGCATTTGCCGGGATTTTGCAAGCAATTTCACAGGTCCAGCACATCGCCAGACATGGTAATTCAAACAAAGACAGCCTAGCGGCGAGTCTTAATACCGTGTTAGTCACCAACCCAGATTCCACATCCGATGTTTATGCCGATAAAGTCGAACTTAACAAAGGCTATCAGCTGATCGTCAATCAACTTGGCGATAGCAAAGATAAAGATGTTGAAGTTACCCGCTACCTAGTGGGTATATTAGCCTTGGAGCGTAAACTTTCCCGTGGTAATGCCATGGGAATATTGGCAGAGAGGATCAATCAGGTTCATCGCCAACTGCATCATTTTGCGATCACTGACGAACAAGTTGTCGCTAATTTCGCTGGAATTTACAGCGACATTATCAGTTTACTTGGACCAAAAATTCAGATATCAGGCAATCCTGAATACCTGAAACAGACTCAGGTGCAGGAAAAAATTCGAGCTCTACTGCTTTCTGCTATGCGCAGTGCAGTACTGTGGCGTCAACTAGGTGGCAAGCGCAGGCACCTAGTTTTCGCAAGAAAATCTATCCTAGATATAGCTAAAAAAAGTCTTACCCTATAATAAGTTAAGTTCATTAAGGAGCTTCATAATGGAACTATCCGCACTAACTGCTATCTCTCCTGTAGACGGTCGTTATGGTAGTAAAACCGCCTCATTGAGAGGGATCTTCAGCGAGTACGGCCTGACCAAGTACCGTGTTCAAGTCGAAATTAACTGGTTAAAGCTACTTTCTAGCTGCCCAGAGATTGAAGAAGTTCCACCTTTTAGCGAAACAGCACTAGCGCTTCTTGATAACATTAAAGACAACTTTAATGAAGCTGATGCACTTCGTATTAAAGCGATTGAAGCCACCACAAACCACGATGTTAAAGCTGTGGAATACTTCATCAAAGAGCAGATAGCTGGCAATGCCGAACTTGTCGCTATCGACGAGTTTGTTCACTTCGCTTGTACCTCTGAAGATATCAATAACTTATCTCATGGTTTAATGCTAACTGATGCGCGTGAGCAGGTACTTGTTCCCTATTGTCAAAAGATTATCGATGCCATTAAAGGCTTGGCTAAAGAGCACCGATCTGTCCCTTTGATGTCTCGAACTCACGGACAACCAGCCTCACCTTCTACATTAGGCAAAGAGATGGCGAACGTAGCCGTTCGTCTTGAGCGCCAATTAGCTCAGATAAACTCAGTGCAATTTATGGGCAAGATTAACGGTGCTGTAGGTAACTACAACGCCCATATCGCAGCGTATCCAGAAGTGAACTGGCATGAACTATCTGAGCGTTTCGTGACTGGACTTGGCTTAAACTGGAATGCCTACACGACTCAAATTGAACCTCACGATTACATCGCAGAACTTTTCGATGCTGTCGCACGCTTCAACACTGTGTTGATAGATTTCAACCGTGATATCTGGGGTTACATTGCACTCGGTCACTTCAAACAGAAGACGATTGCTGGCGAAATTGGCTCTTCAACCATGCCACATAAAGTTAATCCAATCGATTTTGAAAACGCTGAAGGTAACTTAGGTATTGCAAATGCACTTATGCAACACCTAGCCTCTAAACTGCCGGTTTCACGCTGGCAGCGTGATCTGACTGACTCAACGGTTTTGCGTAATTTAGGTGTGGGAATCGCCCATGCACTTATTGCTTACCAGTCAACGCTTAAAGGGATCAGTAAGCTTGAAGTAAACGAAGCTCAGCTTCGCGCTGAACTAGACAAAAACTGGGAAGTGTTGGCTGAGCCAGTACAAACAGTGATGCGCCGTTACGGTATCGAAAAGCCATACGAGAAACTGAAAGAACTGACTCGTGGTAAGCGTATCGATGGTGAGCAACTTGCTACCTTTATCGATGGTCTTGAGCTGCCTGACACCGTTAAAATCGAGCTTAAAAAGATGACACCGGCGAACTATATTGGCCGTGCGGAAGCTTTTGTGGACGAATTGAAGTAATCAATTCTCTCATCTTGATTTGAAAGAAGCGGTAGGCTAACACTTACCGCTTTTTTGTTTTTAATAAACAATACACTCATCTATAACCAGTGAAACCGACTTCCTATGTATAAAATAAATTTCAACACCAATGAGTTTTTATCTACACATTGGCAACAAGCACCACTTGTCATTAAAGGGGCTTTCAACAATTTTATTGATCCGATTAATGCAGATGAACTTGCCGGTCTCGCATGTGAAGAACAGATCGCTTCACGGGTTATCATCACAAAGGAAAATAACTGGGAAATCATTCAAGGCCCTATTGATGATTACGATGAGTTTGGGGAAAGTAATTGGCAGTTACTGGTTCAGGCTGTCAATCATTGGTTCCCTGATTCAGCTCCGCTAATTCAAGCCTTCAGGTTTATTCCAGATTGGCGATTCGATGACCTAATGGTTTCTTTTGCCACACCAGGCGGCGGTGTTGGACCCCACATCGATAACTATGATGTATTCTTACTGCAAGGTGAAGGAAGTAGACGTTGGAAAGTGGGCCCTAAAGGAAACTATACACCAAGAGACGGCGATACCAATACCGCACTTATTGACGATTTTGAACCCATTATTGACGTCGTACTTGAATCCGGAGACATGCTATACATACCGCCAGGATACCCCCATTACGCCCAAACACTCACGACAGCCCTGAGTTACTCTATCGGTTTTAGAGCCCCAAGCCAGCAAGAACTGTTTAGCAGCATTGCCGATCATCTACTCGATACCAATACTGGACTGAAGCGTTTCACTTCAACCAGTGAGCCGACAGCAGCAAGCTTAATCTCGATTGAGCAGCAAGAAGGCATGCTGAACTTACTAAATGAACTGCTCAAGCAGCCTGAGCATTACCAAACAATATTAGGACAGCTACTCAGTCAAAATCGTTTTGAGCTTGACCTATGTGATCCTCAATCCCCTTATCTGCGAGACGATTTAGCCCATGCCCTATCAGAGGGAGCTGAGATACACAGAATAGGCGGTTTAAAGGTGATTCAGCTCCAAGGTGATGCTGAGCAAAGGTTATTTATTAATGGCGAGATAATTGATTGTAAGCAGCTGGAACCCGCTGAGATTGAACACTTAGCTAACGCATTTATTATTGATAATCAGCAAGCCTTAGCCCTATGCAATTCGAACGCAATGAGTGAGATCTTTGTGATATTATTGAATAAAGGCTTCTACTATTTAGCGTAAATTCTTGTGTTATTTGTAACACAAACTAAAAATGGCACCTTTCGGTGCCATTTTGATTCGCTCACAGTTTAAAATAGCATTGAATTTATTTTATTATCCCCAGAGTTTATCATCACCTTGGATCTGATAAAGACTCTCTGCACGTGATACCAGAAGTTGAGCAAATTTTGCTTGCGTTGGATCTTTGGTTGCACCCGATTTGAACAAGTTTTCAGCCTGCATCTGCCACATCATAGAGAAATGACGTAGCGCTTCGCGTGCCGTGCCAGCCACTTTAACATCCACATAGTCGCTGGGTAAATCTCCAGACATGACCCAAAAAGTTTGTTTGGTTGGTTGCTTAGATTCCATCTTCCAAACCGCAACATATGGCGCTAAGTAACGACTTTCATCAGCAATAACCTTGCTAGGGATCACGCCTTTTTCAGCTAGAAAACGATTTGCTTTCTGGAAATGTTCTTTGATCCATTGCTGCCTCAACGCTTCTTGCTGTTCAGGATCCATCGCTTCAGTTTGAGTCTCTACTTGTTCCGTCATACATAATTCCTATCTTATTGTTATTTTGTAAATCCGTAACCGCTCTCTAAAAGTAACGTGAATCAAAGCACAAATAAGACTCTGGTTGACGTTAACGTAAGGTGGAAAGCAAAATTGCCACACAGTTCACAATTAATCCGATTCTTTGCTTTGTTGAGAGTATCCCTAAATGCTATCGTTCTGCAATAATTTTAATAAGGAATCGGTTAACTCTTTAATTGTTCCGGTGTTTAAATCCTAAGGGGAGAACTGCTACGTGGCTGTATTCAATCATATCTCGTTTGACGAACATGAACAGGTCGTATTTTGTCAGGATAAAGAGAGCGGCTTAAAAGCTATTATTGCCATCCATAATACCAATTTAGGTCCCGCTGTTGGCGGCTGTAGAATGTGGAACTATGAATCTGACGACGAAGCATTAACTGACGTTTTACGGTTATCACGCGGCATGACCTATAAAAATGCTTTAGCAGGCCTTGAGATGGGCGGCGGCAAATCGGTCATTATCGCCAACCCAAACACAGAAAATAGAGAGGCTTTATTTCGCGCATTCGGTCGCTGTATTAACAGTTTAGGCGGTAAGTATTTCTCGGCAGAAGATGTGGGCGTAACAACAGCAGATATCATGATCGCACATCAAGAAACCCCTTTTATGGCGGGTCTTGAAGGAAAAAGTGGCGATCCGTCACCTTTTACTGCATTAGGCACATTCCTCGGTATCAAAGCTGCCGTTAAACACCAACGTGGTATTGATAGCCTGCAAGGTCTTAAAATTTCAGTTCAAGGTGTCGGTCATGTCGGTTACTACCTTTGTCGCCATCTCCACGCAGAGGGAGCAAAACTAATCGTCACTGATATCAATCAGGCCTCATTAGACAGAGTTACAAATGAGTTTGATGCCACTGTTGTCGCTCCCCAAGATATTTACCATCAAGATGTCGATATCTACGCACCTTGTGCCTTAGGTGCGACAATTAACGACACCACCATTCCACTTCTTAAAGCCACGATTGTGGCTGGCTGTGCAAACAATCAGCTGGCTGAAGCCAGACACGGTGAGAAACTTAAAGAGTTGAACATCTTGTATGCACCAGATTATGTGATCAACGCTGGTGGGATCATTAATGTGTCGTTTGAAAAAGATTACGATGTCACTCTAGCAACCAAGAAAGTCGAAGAGATTTACGACACTCTTATGCGTATTTTTGTTCTATCTGATGAACAAGATCGTACTACAGCATCTATTGCTGATGAACTTGCACGGGCAATTATCGAAGCAGCAAAATAAGCACTTTAGTTTGTAACAAAGAAACAAAAAGATCGTAAAATAACCAAGGGCCAAAATACTTATTTTGTCCCTTTTTTTATACCAAAATATATTTTACCAAGCTTGCCAAAGAGATAGTTAAATAGAACAGAAAATTAATCATATCAAACTGGATATTGTGATATTTGTCTGCTTGACTTAGAGGCTCGTTACCTTGCCTAGGAAAGCTGTATGATTACTTTCAAGTATGATCTCAATCAAGATGTTGTTGAACTTCAGGCGAGCGATTGGTGTGGTCTCGAGCAAGTATATATCAATGGAAAAAGGGTTTCCAGAAAACTAAACTTTGGGCAAAACAGTGAACATAACATACAACTTGATGATGGTAATAACTGTAAATTTCAATTACTTATAGATCCATCATCCGAGCAAATGGTATGTCGAATCTACAAAAGAAATAACTTAATAGCGAGTATCAAACAGGGAAAGAAGAACTTGCTGCAGAGTAGAAAATCATTACAAAACTGGACAATCTTTTTCACTTTATCTAGCTTATTGTTATTGCTATTGAATTAATTATGTTGGCCCAATTGCCTTGTACAACCCTGCATAATCTAAGCCTGTTTCCATTAATTCTAAGGCCAATTAAAACTAGCCTTATGTTCAGGTTTCGCGAATGAACAGAAACAAAGAGTTAACCATAAAGTAAGAAGATTAAGTGGATAAATGCGCAAGAATACTATTCAGGAAACCGATTTATTTTATTGAGCAAAGTCACAAAAGCAAAACGTTCTTCCATTGAGAGATTCTCTAGAAAGTATTCATTGACACGTTCAGCTTCAACAATCAGGTCCTGCTCTAACGCTTTACCGGAGTTTGTTAGCAGTATCTTAAAAGCACGACGATTGTCAGCCTCTTGATGCCGAGTCACTAAGCCTTGGAGCTGAAGTTGATCTAATATGCGTGTCATGGTGTAGTTTGCCACATCACAGCGTTTAGAGAGTTCGGTCTGAGTGATCCCCTCCTCTTGCCATAAAGCAAAAAGAACTGGCCATAATTTAATATCCAACTGGTATCGTTTGAGTTTCTTATCCAGTGCATTTTGCAGATCAATATTTAGATGAGAGACAAGATAGCCTAAACTTTCCGACTGTTTCAATCAACACCTCCACACGTTGAGCACCTCATTTAATATTACCACTTAGTTCTCAAGAAACTAGGTATAGTGACAACTAATTATACATTATAAAAATAAATACTAATTATCAATAACTTATTAGTCAGTGACTATAAACTGATTGATATACCGATAGTAGCAAGCGCGGCCAAGTTTCGCCGTCAGGTTCCTTTCAGTTAACACTGTGATCCCTTCATCTGTCACGTTAAAGTCATCAATACTATCGACCATATACTTAGTATCGAGTGATGTGATCACTTCGATACCTCCCATCTCCAAGAGATGGTAATCAACAATAATTAATGGGTGATCGACCACCTCAACTTTTAACTTTTCAGCGGGTGTAATAAGAAAGTAATCACCTTCGATATGGTTAAGAATGGAGGAGAACAAGCGTGCAAACTTAGTCGGTAAACTTCCATCAAGATAAAACCAATCACCTTGGGCATCAATCTTGAATAATACAGCCTCAGAACAAAGCTTAGCCTCTTGAGTTACCTTTGTAAGGGCTAGTTCAACAGGATTACCTTTATCGTTCATAGCGTCTCCTAAATAGCTGTGGCTAGGGAAATCCTAGCCTCAGCCCTCAAAAAAGAATTAAATCGTTTGGCATAAACTAAATCAAACTCAATAGCGCTTCCACGGGATGCTTTGGCTTAAATCCACCAAAACGCTTTACCTGACTACGACAAGAATAACCTGACACTAAGATCTGCTCTTGTGGCAACGCCTTTAATGCCTGCTCCCAAGACATACCAAAGAGGTCTCTCGATCGTTGTTGATTTTCTAACTCATGTCCATAGGTGCCAGCCATACCACAACAGCCCATATTGGCAGTCTTCAAATTCGCACCGAAATGAGAGAAGATTTGTTGCCACTCCTTACCCGTATTAGGTTTAGTTGTCGACTCTGTACAGTGACTAAACCAGGTGAACTCTTGTTTTTCTTCACTGACTGTTGCATTGGAAGGATGAGTTTTTATCACCTCTAACAGCCATTCATTAACCAGTTTAACCTCAAAGTCACCACACTCATCGCCTAACACTTCACGATACTCATCTCGATAACAAAGCACCATAGCAGGATCAACACCCACCATCGGGATATTAAGTTGGTGCACTTTAGTGAGAAAGTCAGCCGATGATTTCGCTGTTTTAGCAAACTTATCTAAAAAGCCTTTTATATGAATAGGCTTACCATTTGGCTTAAACGGCAACAAGACTGGTTTTAAGCCCACCTTTTCAATCAATTTAATAAAATGGTAAACCGTTCCCGCTTCGTAAAAGCTGTTAAACGGATCTTGTACCACCAAAACGTATTCAGCACGTTCATTTTCAGGAATAGATTCTAATGCTGCAAGATCATAGCCTCGACACGCATGGCCATCGAGACGCTGTTTAAGCGTCGGAACCGACAATGCAGGCGCATCGATATAACCTAGGGCCTTTTTGATCACCCATTGACTCAACGAATTCTGAGAAACTGCATTGGTCAACCGTGGCACTTTGGCCATCAAAGGTAACGCATCTTCGATACCAGCCACTAAATAATCTTTCGTCGGGCGCAAGTACCTTTGGTAATAAATATTAAAAAATTGAGCCCTGAACTTAGGTACATCCACCTTAACAGGACATTGGGATGAGCAAGCCTTACATGCCAAGCACCCTTTGAGTGACTCCATCACCTCGTGAGAATAATCATATTCACGATCCATCTTTAACGTGTTTTGTGCTCTTTGTAATAAGCCTATAGGTTTAGCCTTGGACAAGACTTCGACATCAACGCCTTCAGCTTCCAGTAGTCTTAACCACTCACGCATCAAACCTGCACGGCCTTTTGGCGATTGTACTCTGTCACCTGTAACCTTAAATGAGGGGCACATGGGAGAATAAGTACTGTAGTTGAAGCACATGCCATTGCCATTGCAGTTCATTACATCAGGAAATGCATCACGAGTATTGATCGGGATTTGCCGATCAAAACTGCCACGTTTAGCACTCTCTACATTATAGATAAGCACACCCGCCCCCTTCGGTGCCACTAGCTTACCTGGGTTAAGCTTATTATGAGGATCGAACAGTCCCTTAACCTCTTCAAGCAGTCCGTAAAGCTCATCTCCAAATACGGCCGGACCGTATTCTCCCCTCACCCCTTTACCGTGCTCTCCCCACATTAAACCACCATATTTAAGGGTCAAGGTAGCAACTTGATCTGAGACGGTTTTGAGGAGTTTTTCATCGTTGATATCACACATATCCAGCGCAGGTCTCACATGGAGCACACCTGCATCCACGTGGCCAAACATACCATATTGTAATTGATGGCTATCGAGTAATGCTCTGAACTCCATGATAAAATCAGCGAGCTTTTCAGGTGGCACGGCTGTATCTTCAGCAAAAGCTAGGGGTTTACGACGCCCTTTAGTGGCACCTAATAACCCCACCGCTTTTTTACGCATTGCATAGATCATATTGATGCTGTTTTTATCACGAGTAACTTGGTAACCTAATAATCCACCAGCAGCATTTTCAACTTGACTATCCAATACTGATAACAGTGCAGCGACTTTGGTTTCAACCTGCTCTTTCTCACCTGCAAACTCAACCATGTTGAGCCCGTCAATCACTGCACCAGGTACATCTTTAATAAATTCGGAAACAGAATGCCAAATAATATCCTGTTGAGCTAGATTGAGCACTTTTGAATCAACGGTTTCAACCACCGTTGCTTTGGCCTTGACCAAATCAGGAGCATGTCTTAATGCTGCCTCAAACGAGTCATACTTGATGTTAACCATCATGCGTACACTTGGCAGCGGTGTGATGTTAAGTTTTGCCTCAGTAATAACCGCAAGCGTGCCTTCAGAGCCCGTTAAAATCCGAGATAAATTAAATTCACTCAGATCGGGGTTCCACACATTTTTCAAATCGTAACCCGTTAAGAAACGGTTTAGTTTAGGAAAGCGCGCTTCAATCTGTGAACGATTTACCCTGCAAAGTGTGGCTATCTCTTGAGTGAGCTTCTGCCCAAGTAGATTGGGAGTAACGCTGTTTACATCTTTAAGCCTATCGAGAGACACGGTTTCGGTGTCGAGCACACTGCCGTCATAAAGCACGCTCGACAGAGCTAAAACATGGTCGGATGTTTTACCGTATACCAGTGATCCCGCACCTGATGCATCAGTATTAACCATGCCGCCAATAGTCGCACGGTTCGATGTAGAAAGATCGGGACTAAAAAAGAAGCCATGGGGCCTAAGTGCATCATTTAAGGCATCTTTAACCACACCAGCTTGAACCTTAACCCATTTTTGCTCAGGGTTTATCTCAATCACTTGATTGAGATAACGAGACAGATCTAAAATAATGCCGTGGGTTAATGACTGACCATTGGTGCCAGTTCCACCGCCTCGAGCACTAAACACCACTTTATCGAACTCTTTTCTTGCCGCTAATCTCAATGCTATGCACACATCTTGCTGACTTTTAGGGTAAAGAACGGCTTGGGGTAAAAACTGATAAACAGAATTATCTGTCGCTTGCGCTAAACGAGCACTGTACCTTTTATCAATGTCACCGCAAAAGTCACCTTGCTCCAGCGCATCTAAAAAGAAGAGGTATACAGGCTCAAGGGTTTGTTCATGTGATAATTTAGGCAACTTAACATTAGGCAACATATCAGTTCTTTCTATTTATTATTAGTGTAGGCCAAACAGTATAAACAAAAAAAAAGCCGCTAAGTAGCGGCTTTTGAGATTAGCTTATTCTATTTAAAGATAAATTAAGCGTCTTGTTTACCTAGGTACAACCAAGTATCAATAACGGTATCCGGATTTAGCGATACGCTATCAATGCCCTGTTCTACTAACCAGGCTGCAAAATCTGGATGATCTGATGGCCCTTGACCACAAATACCCACATAGGCACCTTTAGCTTTAGCCGCTTTAATGGCCATGGCCAATAGCGCCTTGACTGCGTCATTGCGTTCATCAAACAAGTGACTGATGATGCCAGAATCGCGATCTAGACCTAATGTCAGCTGAGTTAAATCGTTTGAACCGATAGAGAAACCATCGAAATGTTCAAGGAACTGTTCAGCAAGCAGTGCGTTCGAAGGAAGTTCACACATCATAATGACGCGTAGACCATCTTTACCACGTTCTAAACCTTGCTCTTTTAGCAGCTCAATGACTTGTTTCGCTTCATCAACCGTACGTACGAATGGGATCATCACTTCAACATTCGTTAACCCCATATCATTACGAACGCGCTTAATCGCTTCACACTCAAGAGCGAAACAATCACGGAACGATTCAGAGATATAACGGCTTGCACCACGGAAACCCAACATAGGGTTCTCTTCTTCTGGTTCGTACTTATCACCACCGACCAAGTTGGCGTATTCGTTTGACTTAAAGTCAGACATACGAATAATCACTTTCTTTGGGTGGAAGGCTGAAGCGATTGTCGCCATACCTTCAACCAGACGAGCGACATAGAACTCAACTGGAGAGTCGTAACCGGCGATCATCTCATGTATTTCAGCCTGAAGCGCAGCATCTTGCTTATCAAATTCAAGTAACGCTTTAGGGTGAATACCGATCATACGGTTAATGATGAACTCAAGACGCGCTAGACCAACCCCTTCATTAGGAAGGCGAGCAAAATCGAATGCTCTGTCAGGGTTACCGACGTTCATCATGATCTTCATCGACAATTCAGGCATTGAATCGACGCGAGAACGAAGCACATCAAAGCCTTGAATACCTTCGTAGATGAAACCCGTATCACCTTCGGCACAAGAAACCGTCACTTGTTGACCATTCTTGATACGCTCAGTCACATCACCACAACCAACTACCGCTGGAACACCGAGTTCACGTGCGATAATTGCCGCATGACAGGTACGTCCACCTCGGTTAGTCACAATCGCGCTGGCGCGCTTCATGATAGGCTCCCAGTCAGGATCGGTCATGTCGGTAACAAGCACATCACCTTCTTTGATTTGATCCATGTCTGCAATTGACGATAACACTTTAGCTACACCACTACCGATTTTGTGGCCGATGGCACGGCCTTCACAGATAACGTCGCTCTTACTCTTAAGGTGGTAGCGTTCAATCAACTGCACATCTTCGCGAGAACGAACTGTCTCAGGGCGCGCCTGTACGATATAAAGCTTGCCATCATTACCATCTTTAGCCCACTCGATATCCATAGGACGACCGTAGTGCTTCTCGATGATCATCGCTTGCTTAGCGAGCTCCATCACTTCATCGTCATTGATTGAAAACTGACGACGTAGAGCGGCGGGAACATCTTCAATTTTAACCTGTTTACCATGTTCAAGATCGCTTGAATAAACCATCTGAATCAACTTACTGCCAATATTACGGCGAACAACCGCTTTATAGCCAGCCGTTAAACTAGGCTTATGAACATAAAATTCATCAGGGTTAACAGCACCTTGAACAACCATTTCACCCAAACCGAATGAAGAGGTAATAAATACCACATCATTGTTGCCAGATTCAGTATCCATGGTGAACATCACGCCAGAAGCTGCAGTGTCAGAGCGAACCATGCGCTGAACTCCGGCAGATAAGGCGACACCTTTATGATCATATCCTTGGTGAACACGGTAAGAGATAGCTCTATCATTAAACAAAGAAGCAAAAACATGCTTAATCGCAACCAAAACAGATTCATAACCTTTCACGTTCAGGAATGTTTCTTGTTGGCCAGCGAATGATGCGTCGGGCATATCTTCAGCAGTCGCAGATGAACGAACCGCAAATGAGGCATCTTTAGTTTCTGAGGAGAGCTTATCGTATGAGTCACGAACAACTTGCTCAAACTCATTATGGAACGGGGTATCGATAACCCATTGTCTGATCTGTGCACCGGCTGTAGCGAGTGCTTTCACGTCATCTACGTCTAACACATCTAGCGTGTCGTATATCTTCTGGTTAAGTCCACTTTGTTCAAGAAATTCATTGAACGCGTAAGAGGTGGTTGCAAAACCGCCAGGCACTTGAACACCTGCGTTAGATAAGTTGCTAATCATCTCTCCAAGAGAAGCGTTTTTACCGCCGACCTTGTTGACGTCACCCATGCTTAATTCTTGATACCAGAGTACATATTGTTGCACAGTTCTATCTCCGCAAGTTTATTTCAGTGTGGCCCCTTCACAGGAGGGCTGCGGCATTTTACACTCCAGCACAACACACGTAAATCTATAATTTTATTTGTAATTTTATTACTACAAGAGGTCAAAATGTTACGTAAAGTTTTCTATATTTCTGATGGGACAGCAATCACAGCAGAGGTGTTTGGGCATGCTGTTCTCTCTCAGTTTCCCGTTGAGTTTGAGTCACTTACTATTCCATTTGTGGAAACAGAAGCTAAAGCAAATGAAGTTAAGACTCAAATCAATGATTGTTTTATTACAACAGGTGAGCGCCCTTTAGTCTTCCACTCCATCGTAAAAGCGGAGATCCGAAACATAATCTACAGCAGTGAAGGCTTGGATTACGATTTTCTGAACACATTTGTCGCGCCATTAGAGCAACAATTGGGAATAAAGGCCTCTCCAGTGGTTCATCGTACCCACGGCAACATGAATGAGAGTTATGAAGCTCGTATCAATGCCATAAATTACACCATGGATAATGATGACGGTCAGACATTAAAGAATATAGATAAGGCTGATTTGGTCTTATTAGGCGTTTCCCGATGTGGCAAGACCCCTAGTAGTCTCTACCTTTCGATGCAGTTCGGTATAAAAGCGGCAAACTATCCCTTTGTCGAAGATGACATGGATAACCTAAAACTGCCCGATGAACTAAAACGTAATAAGAGCAAACTATTTGGTCTAACTATCGATCCTGTGCGTCTGCACGAAATACGCCAGAGTAGAATGGAGAACAGTCGTTACTCATCATTAAGACAATGCCGTATCGAGGTTAAAGAGGTCGAGATGATGTATAAGCGTGAAAGGATACCGTATGTGAACACGACGAATCACTCGGTTGAGGAGATAGCCACCAAAATATTGGCCATGACAGGACTTGAACGTCACATGTTCTAAATTAGCTCTCTATATACAGCGTTAATGCTTAAGCACGATCCACTCAGCCATAAGACTTATATCGTAAAAAAACCTCCGATTTGGCAATTTATCTGCACGGTGACCTATAAATACTCTAATTTTTCCCGAGTTAGGCGCTGTGCATCTTGTCATGATTGGTTATAATCCGATGCAATCAGGCGAAATGCCCATACGAACGCTCGGTATAATGAATGACCATTAAAACAGATGAACTACGCACCACTTTATTATGTAAAGCTATCTCACCTGCTAAGTTAGCTTCTGAATTCCCATTAACTCAAGATGCTGCCAGCTACTTAGTGCAGCAACGACGTGAAGTGGAAGCCATTTTAACTGGCGATGATCAGCGACTATTAGTGATCATTGGCCCTTGCTCTATCCATGACACGAGTGCAGCGATCGATTATGCAAAGCGTTTGTCTGTTCTGCATCAAGAATTAAAAGACGATCTATGTATATTAATGCGCGTCTACTTTGAGAAACCAAGAACGACGGTGGGTTGGAAAGGATTAATTTCAGATCCCGATCTCGATGGTAGCTTTAATGCAAATAAAGGCCTGCGTTTAGCCCGTCAGTTGCTACAAGAGATCACTGAGCTTAAACTGCCTATTGCCACTGAGTTCCTCGATATGGTGAACGGTCAATATATTGCAGATTTGATCACTTGGGGCGCTGTAGGAGCTCGCACAACAGAAAGCCAAATTCATCGTGAAATGGCATCAGCTCTATCTTGCCCGGTAGGCTTTAAAAATGGCACTGACGGTAATATCAATATCGCGATTGATGCAGTGCGCGCTGCGAAATCTCCTCATATCTTCTACTCTCCGGATAAAGACGGCGCCATGGCCGTTTACCGTACCAGCGGTAATCCCTATGGGCACATTATTCTACGCGGTGGTAAACAGCCTAATTACCATGCTGATGATATCAATGCCGCAGCGCAGCAGTTAAACGATGTCGGCGTATCACACCGCATGGTGGTTGATTTCAGTCACGGTAATAGCCAAAAGAAACATGAACAGCAGATTGCAGTTGCTGACAGTATCATGGAGCAGATGCGTCAAGGCTCTACTGCCATCGCAGGCATTATGGCTGAAAGCTTCATTGAAGAAGGTACCCAGAAAGTGGTTCCAGGCGAAACACTTGTTTATGGTAAAAGTATCACTGATGCTTGCCTGCACTGGGAAGATTCTGAAATACTGATCCGTGCTCTTGCAAAGGCGTCAAGGGACAGAATTAACTTGTTAAACACATAAATTTGCATCTAAAAAAGCTTCACTGTTTAACAGTGAAGCTTTTTTACGTCAGTTACATATCAATTATTGGCTGCAAGGCCCCAAGTCCTTCCAAACGCCCCACTCTCCAGATCCCGAGGGAACATCATTTTTAGTCCACCACTGTGCTTGGTAGCGAACCGAATTATAAGCGACCTCATCACCACTGTCGTAAACAACACTATCAGTCCAGAGTGTTAAGTCACAACCACTTGGTGGCTCAGTCGGTGTCTTTACATCAAGTCTAAACGTAAACCCTAACTGCTTAGTCCATACTTTATTCAGAGCTAAGTCTTCTGAATAAGCAATGTCACCCGTGGCCTCCTTAATACCAACTTGAACCAGCTCAGCATGTAGTTGCACGACCGACTCAGCTAACTGACGAGCCCATAAGTCCGTCATTATATTGGTCGAATCAATCGCTAGCTTTTCAAATACACGCTCTTCTCCTTGTGCACTAAACAGACGGAACCAGACTTCATCCCCTTCATTAGCGGTTAAACCATTCGCGATGTATTGCTCAAGCTCTGTCCACTCAAGCGGCTCGGTATCGTTAACGATGTTAATGTCACTGCAGTTGTAAAAGCCTTCACCAGCAGCATCTTCACGCTGCCATCGGGTATATAACGTCGCAGGCCCACTTCTATCCAGTGGGAAAGGAATGGCAATTTGATACACTTTTTTGCCATTAACCTCGCTCACTGCAATGTTAGCCACTTGGGCAATAAGGGTAAGCTTTTCCCAACTCAACACTTCGCTGGCCACATCAAAAGTCTCATCGGATAGATAAAACTCCCAAAAGCTTGGGTTATGAGGCGTGTGAGCATCAAAAATAACGGTGATCTCTCCATCCGCATCCGGCGTCATATCACTTCGCTGCCAAAACATAGAAGGGTTATCCATGCCGGATTTTTCGACATCGCCACCAGCACAAAGTTGGCCATTGGGTATCGCTGACTGCACCGCTGTAGTGCTATTGTAATTCATCACATTTTTAGAAAACTCATTGTTTTGAACCAGCTGTTTAGTCCCTGTTGTTAAAAGCGCTGCACGGCAGGCCAAATTGGGGATCGCTGAGCCATCATCAGGCCACCAATATCCACCATCATCGACACAAAACTGTTGACGCGCTTTTGGGCTATCCATATAACCATGTGCATTCACACTGGACACTGACATCGCATTTGCGAGCAGTATTGTGCCCAATGTCATTGAGTATGCTTTAAAATTAAGTTTCATAATCATCTCAAATTAGGCAGGTATATCGTAATCACCTCCCGTAATGTTGGAGTAATGCCACTTTTCTCAGAGGCATTGAGGATTGTACTTATCAAAATGAGGGCTTTGATTAAGGTATTGTCCTTAATCAAGCCCTTTCTGCTTAGTCGATATTACAAACAAAGCCCCAATCCGTGCTGGATGAGCTTGGCTTAGCATTTGTCCACCAAAGTGCACTAAACACAGCCGTTTCATCCTTCATCTTATCGCCGCCAGCAGCATGACTAGGGTTACCTTGCCAATCTGTTTGCGGGAAATTAGGGTATGCAGACACAGTGCTGGCATCAATACCAGCATCGCTGCATAAGTCAGAACTTGGCGGAGTGGTATCCCCACAGCCAGAGCCGGTTGGATCGAGTTCACACTCATCAGGCAGCGTGTCACCAGATTGACCGAAGTCATAAGTCACACCATCAAAAGTCACAGTGAAATTTGATGGCATAGACACAGGTAGGTAATACTTAATGGTGCCGCCGAAATCTGCGCCGGGAGCGATAGACTTGTAACTAGGCAGTGTAAAACGCACACGGTGGAAATCGTTTTCAAGTCCTCCGACGTTACCAGAAGCAACATTTGAACCATCAGTGATCACCGTTAAGTTCATCCCTGATTGGTCGCTAATTTGAGCAGAGGTTGACGTTGAGATATCAAACTCAAACACAGCACCGCCCGGAATCGTACTTTGGCTGTTATTTCTGATCGTCAGCGTAGGCGTAATTGGGTAATTACTATCACCGACCTTATATCCTGATAAACTTGCGCTCAATGTTAAGGTGTTTGCCAAAGCAGGAGAATTACTCACACTGTTACCATAAGGCGCAGCTGCAGCAAATTTATCGTAGGCAATTGTCGTCATCGTCTCACCGATAAAGTACTCACCTTGGCCACTGTTTCGTTCTGGATACCAGTCAAAATCACCCGCAAGTTCCCAGAACATCACCCCACCAATGCCCTGATCGACAACATACTGGACTTTAGTGTTCATCGCTTGTTCATCTTCAGTCGACAAATACACTTGCTTAGTTGGGTTCCATAACCATGATGACTGAGCCACATTATCGTAGTGACGCTCATAGGTGCCGGTAAGCTTATCAGCCGGATCATTAACAGGATCTAAACCGTAACTAGCCAAATAACTTCCGTTAATTCCTTGCTCTAAGTTTTTCGCATGCCACATAGGGTTAGAGCCTGCAAACATCTCATTGCCCTCTTTATCTAGATCATGCCAAAGGTTATCTATTCCCTGTGCGCCATAGCCACAGTTATTATCTCCTTCACCCGTCCCAACAGGGCAACTTGCTTGATCTGGCAATGCTGCTTTGCCCCACAGACCATTGGTTCCACCGGTTACGCCCTGCCAACCGCGAGTATAGTAAGGCAGGCCTATATTGATACGGCCCGCTGGCATAGCACCACGGAAATAATGGTAAGCCCAATCAGTATTGAGATATCCTATTCCGCCGTATTGCGCGGTTGAATATACATCCCAAAATGCAAGTTCTGCATCTTCACCCGTATCATAAAGCGCAGCATTGTGACCAACGAAGTCATTCCATGCCCCATGCAGGTCATAGCTCATGATGTTGACGTAGTCGAGGAAGCGCGACATCTGATAGGCTTCCATACCACGAAGCAGATAACCTGAAGCAGGTGCTGCAACCGTTAGCATGTAATGCTTACCGTCTTGCTTACTGGCAGTATCGAGTTTTTCACGCAATGTTTTCATCAACAGATCATATTGAGCAAACAAGGTCGCTCTTAAGGGATCTGCCACAGCAAAGTCATCAGGGTTACCTGACTTTGCCATAGAAGTTGCATACTCATAGTCGATATCTGCACCATCGAAACCATAAGTGCGAAGAAAAGCCACCACAGAGTCGGCGAAGGTATTAATCCCAGTTTGTGTCTTGGTCATTTCATAGAAACCACCACTGGCGACACGAACACCGTTATCATCAAAATAACCGCCCGTTTCTGCCCAGCCACCAATTGAGATTAAGGTTTTAACTTGTGGATGTTGCTTCTTAAACTTATTAAGCAGGTTAAAATGTCCCTGATAGTTATATTCAGAATCCATTTCAGCACCAATGACACCGTCCCATGTCATACCCGTAGCCGGGTTTTCTACATTATTCGGATCACCGACAGACACCTTATTGTCACCATCTACATGGGCAAAGGCATAGTTAATATGGGTGATTTTGTCCCAAGGAATATCATTGACTAAATAGCTAGGTTGTCCATTTGTGCCATTGCGCCAAGAAGTAAAATAACCGATGACGCGACGTGCATGATCTGCGCCCATCTTCTCACGTCCAGTTTCATCATAAATATCACAATAAACCGAATCACCTTCTAATCCATCAGGTCGACACACTTCATGGCTAGTCGGTCTGTCACCGACATAACCTACAATTGCACTTGAAAGCACGCTTGCCCCTAAGTTGTCTGTCACCTCAACAGTGATTGAAAGGGAGCCTGCTTCCAGAGCCGTATACAGCATCGAATACGGTGCTAAAGTATCGGTTTCAACCAGTAAACCATTAACATAGAAACTGACACTGGTCACATCACCATCACTGTCTTGTGCCGTAGCACTCACGGTTAACTCACCATTTACTGGCAGGGTAAAATTAGCAATTGGTGCAGTGAGCTGCACACTTGGTAATTGATTCGCCGCAATGACACTCACATTGACAATCTCCGAGACAGCGCTGTCATTTTGAATGTCATATGCACGTGACTGGAGTGTATGATTGCCTACTGCTAATGCAGTCCAACTAAACTCATAGGGAGAGCTTAGATCTGTCTGAGCCACAACCCCGTCAACAAGCAATTCAACCTTAGAGATACTATCTCCAAGGTCAGGATCTGAAGCACTTGTAGTAACAGTTAAAACATCATCCTCAATGACAACGCTGTCATTTTCGGGTGAAATAATTAAGGCTACTGGTATTTGATTTTGACTATTGGTAACGACAAGGGTAACGCTCTTTTCAGTAGAAGCGCCTTTGTTATCCGTGGCTGTTGCCTTAATGACTACGCTGCCTAGTTGATCGGCAATCCATGGGCTTGTGACGACAAGAGCGTTCGCTGTCCATATCAAGCTTTCAACAGTTCCGTCTATATCAGCAGCTTCAGCATTAAGCACAACTGCATCATTAAGGTTAATAGCACTGCCAGTTTGAGGCGAAATGATATTGACTGTTGGCAATTGATTAGAACCGCCATCACATTGACCTAACCCTTCCCACACTCCCCACTCTTCAGCACTTGCTGGGGACTCATTGGTCGTCCACCACTTTGATACAAGCTATTACTTTGGGTGACTTGGGTAGTATTGGCATAAACCATATCGGCTGACCAAGGTGCGACCCCTTGGCAATCGACTGCGTAGGCTTGGCTCATCATCCCTTGGCTTATCAAGGTTGAACTAATGATTAAAGCAAGGCGTTGTCGCCTGCTAAAATATGCAATTTTATTACTCATGGCATTATTCCTATTATTATTTAGTTATACCGAATAACCTAAATATAGAGACCACTAACTCACAACATAACCACAAAGGAAAAAACATCGGTCTTATTAATCTACACATAAAACATAGGCTTGGTTATTATTTTATTATATTAATACTGAACAGACTTATAACTTGAATAATTTTATTCATATAAATCAATTGGTAACAAAGTACAAAACAGTCTAGATTATTTATTCATATTTATTAGATTAACAAGCAAAAAGCTTTTTTCATTCTGTTATTTATTAAAAATAATACATCTTGACTAACCCATTGTTTATTAATGTTCTGGGGATATAAGCCTATACATCTTGTTTCTTTACCCCTGTAAAATGATATAATTCATGCTGTTTAAAATCGCATAACCTTAGGTTACCGTATGCCACTAGCTCACTCGCCAAATACTCGCTCAGATACTATGAACGCACGAATTAAAAATTCTGAAGCCAGAGTTATCAAAGCTATCTTTCCCTCCATTACTAACCACCACAACACGCTATTTGGCGGTGAAGCATTAGCCTGGATGGATGAAACTGCATTTATCGCGGCAACACGTTTCTGTCGTAAGCCTTTAGTCACTGTCAGCTCAGATAGAATCGACTTCAAAAAAGCGATCCCAGCAGGCAGTTTAGCCGAAATAATTGCCAATGTGATACATGTGGGTAACACCTCACTTAAAGTTGAGGTCAATATCTATGTCGAAGATATGTATCAAGATTTACGTGAGCATGCGATCAGAGGAGTATTTACCTTCGTTGCCGTAGACGAAAATAGGCAAGCAACAAAAGTTTGGACTCAGGAATAGCCAATAAAAAGCTAAGTAGTGGTTGCTTGATGTAACTGCTATTTAGCTCTCATTTTCCTTGCTCAGCCCATTATTTCTTAATTTTAATATCGTCAGTCAAAATCATTAGACTTAAGTCTAACAAAGCGAATTTAAACACAAAAATTTGCCAACAAATGATAAAGCGATAGGATAAATTACCTTTTTTCTGTTACATTGGCTTAATCTTCACGCGCAACGAACATAATTATAAAAGCCATGAAGCTAGAAAATTTAAATATAATCATCGCCGATGATCACCCACTATTTCGCAATGCACTTCGTCAGGCATTAAGTAAAGCTTTTGTTGATACCCAATGGTTTGAAGCAGATAGCGCCGATGCTCTCCAACGTCTACTTGAAAAAGCAGATATTGAATATGACTTGGTCATGTTAGATCTACAGATGCCCGGATCCCACGGCTATTCGACTTTGATCCATCTTCGTACTCATTATCCAGAGCTCCCCGTCGTCGTTATCTCAGCCCACGAGGACAATATCACCATTAGTCGCGCTGTACATTACGGTAGTGCAGGATTTATCCCTAAATCGTCATCAATGGAGACCCTTGAAGCCGCATTAACCTCGGTACTATATGGTGATATTTGGTTACCTGCCGACGTCGAGATACAAGAGATTGAAGAGGATGCTACGGCGCTTATCGCCAGCAAGCTTTCAGATCTGACCCCGCAGCAATACAAAGTTCTGCAGATGTTTGCCGAGGGGCTTTTGAATAAGCAGATCGCCTATGATTTAGGCGTATCTGAAGCAACCATTAAAGCTCACGCTACTGCCATATTTCGCAAACTGGGTGTACGTAATCGCACCCAAGCGGTGATATCACTGCAACAATTAGAGATGGAAAAAGTAGAGCTTTAACTTCAATACTGTTTTTATATTAAATAAGCCAATCATATGAGCGGCTTATTGTTTATCAAACATATCAACATCGACGTAAACTAACGGAAATTCTCCATCATGCGATAATACATCATTCCCATGGCCATCCCTTGATTACCAAGCCACTCTCCGACTGGCAAGCGAATATGTTTCATGTCGGCAAATAACTCAAACTCTGTCAGGCTACCAATAATAGCATTTGCCATGATCTCTCCCATTATATGAGATGTTGCCACTCCATGACCCGAGTATCCCTGACAATAAAATACATTGGGTGACACTTTACCCAACTGTGGAATTCTATTAACTACGATGCCAGCCATTCCGGTCCATTCAAACTCAATTTCTATTCCCTTCAAACGCGGAAAAGTGCGTTCGATACCCGGGCGTAACTCCTTGGCAAGATCTTTTGAGTTTCGACCAGAATAGTTAGTTCCACCGCCAAACATCAATCGATGATCAGCCGTCATCCTAAAGTAATCCAGCACGAAACGACTGTCATATACAGCAACATCATGAGGATTGAGCACATTAACCACTTCTGGTGTCAGCTTAACCGTCGCACAGTTCCCCAAAGAGGCAGGAAACAACATACCGCTTAGCTTATTTCTTGCTAGCTTATGGTAGGCATTTCCAGCCAACAAAATGCTGTTAGCCGTAATCGATCCATGAGCAGTTTTGACCGTAGGTAACACACCATCTGTAATATCTAAAACAGGCGAATTCTCAAAAATAACTGCACCGAGGCTCTCAGCTGCCCTCACCTCACCAAGACACAAATTCACCGAATGTAAATGCATATTTCGCTTATTCAGCAAACCACCATGATAAAGTGGTGTTTCCAGATATTCAGGAATGTCCTTTTTAGTGATCAAAGAGACTTTATCACCCATGCCACGTTCAACAGCTTCATCAAACGTTGCTTTCATCTCATTCATATGTGTAGGTTTATAAGCAGTATGAAGATGACCAAACTTTAAATCACAATCAATTTTATACTTGCTGACACGAGACTTAATGATCTCATGGCCTCGCCAACGAAGATCCCAAACAAACTTTTCAGCTTCTATGCCTAACTTGTTAATCAACTGCTTGGTCATGGCTTTGTCGCCAGATAAGCTGCCTGTTACTTGGCCACCATTTCGTCCTGTCGCCCCCCAACCTATTTTATTTGCCTCTACAATCGCGACCTTAAAGCCTTTTTCAGCCAGCTCCACTGCTGTTGCCACCCCAGTGAAACCTCCACCCACGATCACCACATCGACTCGATATTCGCCCTCCAATCTTGGATATTGAGTTTCATTATTAATCGTTGCGTTATAGTAGGAATTACACCTTGGTTCTGGCATCTACTGTCTCCGTTTGCATGTAAACAACAAATCTAATGTTTTATATTTTTTACACATCAGATTGTTGAGTATATAGACTGATAATTAGACGTCAATTGTAAAATAGTAGTTATTTAAACAGTTTCTAATGATTACATTTTAGAATAGACCGAGAAACATAGATAATAGCTAGAGGGACTGGTACATGTGGTAATTTATATTTTACACTCTAAAAGAAAGAGCCTTAACGAATCTTCCGCTTTAGTCAAGCTCCAAGTCTCCTAGGAGCTCTCCTATTTAGCTCGCCTTCCAATGCGCCTTAATGAGTTGAGTTTTTCCATCGAAGAGTGTCACCTCAAACAGATCATCAAGGTTAACCACACCAACCCCCTTTGGCGTGCCAGTCATGACTATATCCCCATCTTGTAGACTCATAAAAGTGGTTATCTCCGTTAAGATCAGCTCAGGAGAGTTCATCATCAAACCGATATGACCCACCTGAACTTGAACGCCATTGATAGACAGCTCAAAATTCAGTTCATCACTAATCTTGTCGATTTCCACAAAATCACTAAACACGGCTGAGCCGTCAAATGCTTTAGCTCTCTCCCAGGGTAAACTTTTGGCTTTGAGCTCACTTTGCAGCGTTCGTTTAGTCAAATCAAGCCCAATACCTACAGCCACAAATTGACCTTGTTCGAACAAAAAACAGAGCTCAGTTTCATAATGAATAGTCTCATGATGAAAACTGATTAGGTTTGTTGAAATGGCTGAGTTTGGTTTAATAAACAAAAGCATATCTTCAGGTATTTCATTACCAAGCTCCTTAATGTGCTCCACATAATTGCGTCCAACACAAACCAGTTTAAAAGGAGTCACGGTTCGTTGACTAACCGTCAAGGTATTAATTTTCATAGCGTTACTTGCCATCGTATTACTTAATCAAGCTCGAAATAAGCGCCCTTAATGCCGCGGGCTTAACCATCTTGGCCATGTAATGATAGCCCTGACGGTTAACATCATCGACCAGCGTTTTATTGGTATTTGCGGTGATCAAAATACCGGGTAAATGACTGCCGTATAAGCCTCTAATGGCATTCATGGCGTCCATTCCATTTTGGCCATCATCAAGATGATAGTCTGCAAGTACAATATCAGGCGCCACCCCTTTAAGCCCTAGTTTAATTCTCGCATCGGCCAGATCTTTAGCGCAGATAACCTCACACTGCCAGCGACTCAATAAGCTCTCCAATCCGGCTAAAATAGCCTCTTCATTGTCAATACACAGCACCTTCACCCCAGCTAAAGGTTGTAATAAACTGGGCGTTTTTTTCGGCAGTGGTTCATTTAATGCTTTACCTAAAGGTACACGGATGGAGAAGACTGAACCATGACCCAGTATGGATGTCACATAGATTTTATGATCCAATACTCGGCTTATGCGATCTGCAATGGCTAAACCTAAACCTAAACCACTAACGCTATTGCTGGCTGGATTATCAAGTCGTTTAAACTCCTTAAAGATCTCTTTAGTTTCGGCTTCATCGATACCGCAGCCAGTGTCGAGCACTTGGATCTCCAGCTCATCACCTCTGTGTCTACAACCAAATAACACTCGATTCCCTCTGGCATAGCGGTAAGCATTAGTTAAGAAGTTTTGCAAAATACGTCTCAATAAACTGAGATCCGAATAAACACTGGCACTACAAGGCACTATGCTAAAATCAATCTGACTGTCTTTAGCCATCGCCGTAAACTCAACACCTAAGCCATCAATCAAATCAGATACAGAGAAATCCCGACGATTAACCTCAATCATGCCAGAGTCCAATTTTGATATGTCAAGCAGATCTGTGAGCAACTCTCCTGCGATTTTAAGTGAGCTATTAACATGAGAAAGTGTTGTTTTTCCCTCTTGATCCAAATTCGGATATTGGGATAAGGAAGCCGTAAACAAACGCGCAGCATTTAAAGGTTGCATTAAATCATGCCCTACGGCGGCTAAAAACCTACTTTTGGAAGCATTCGCCATCTCCTCTTGCGCTTTAGACTCGAGTAATTGACTGTTGAGCATGGCCAGCTCATAGGTACGCTCTTTTACTCTCGCCTCAAGCGTATCATTCATCTCTTGCAAGGCTTTTGCATGCTCACGGTACTGGGTTATATCGGTAAAGGTCATCACAAAACCACCACCAGGCATAGGATTACCTTGTATTTTTATCACTTTACCATCTTTGCGTTGTCGCTCAGACACATGGGCCGTACCATCTCGCATATGCTGTACTCGGGTATTCACCTTTTCTTCAATATCCCCCTCACCACAAAAGCCACGACTGGCATTAAAACGAACGACATCACTGATAGGCATTCCTTCTTGTAAAAAAGAGACAGGATATTGATATAACTCAGCGTACTTATAATTCCAGGCCACCAGATTAAGCTCTTTATCCACCACGCTCATCCCTTCATAGGCATGCTCAATTGCGCCTCTAAGCATATCTTGACTCAGGATAATTTTGGACGATGCCTCATCAACTAAGCTAAACACCTCATCAAGCGCCAGATCTCGACCCTGTTGTACTGAATCCATCACCAATGATGCACTGGAAGCGCCAAGTACTCCGGCTAACATATGTTCGGTATGAGCCACCAACTCAGGCGGTGCAGATTTATGCCAACTATCGCTTTTTACCGCCTCTTCAGAAAAACGTGAAAAGCTTTCATAAGCGCGAGTTGGACTGACGAATCGACTTGCCAAGATCAATAGATCTTGTTGAGACACTGCCGCAGACTTACGAGTGTTGTTACTTTTTAAATTTCCAGGAGAAACAAATTCACTGGCTTGAATTCGCTCAACTACGCCAGCTCTGAACCAGATAGAGCCCAACATATAGCAAGCACAATTGGCCAGCAACGCCGTTAAAATATCACGGACATTGGGGTTTATTGATTCAAGCAGGGCAAAATCATTATTAAAAACACCAGCGGTATCACTCGCGCCTTTTAATAGAATGTAACACCAGAGGCCGAAGCCGACTGCCAATCCCATTAACACGCCAGAACGATTACCATGCTTCCAATACATGCCACCAATTAACGCAGGTGCGAGCTGTGCAAAGGCGCCAAATGACAACATCCCCAGACCAGAAAGTGAATCACTGTCGATAAATGACAAGTAACTGAAATAACCTAACCCTAAGATAATAATAATGGAGAGCCGACGAGTGTTAAGCAGAAATTGAGAAAACTGGCTAAAATTCTTTTGTTTTATCTTACCTGTTCGCAGCATCACAGGTACCAACCACTCGTTACTAACCATGACACTAATGGTCACTACCGCAACGATAACCATGCCCGTCGCTGCAGACAAAGTGCCCAGTAGAGCGATAACCGCAACGATGGGTTGATCTAACGCTAAGGGGAGATTGATCACATAGGTATCTGCTGCAACACTATCACCTAAGATTATTTTTCCAGCTAACGCCAATGGCGCCACAAACAGTCCGAACAGGATCAAATAGATCGGAAATAACCAACGCGCTTTGAGCAAGGTTTTCTCGTCACTACATTCCACCATCATGACGTGAAATTGCCTTGGCATACACAGGAATGCAGCCATCCCAACTAACAGCTGTGGCATCAAGGACCCAATATTTAATTCAGGTGCACTGATTAAATCCCGTGCAGCGGCTTGCTGCCAAATATCATCAAACCCATCGAAGTAACCGAAGCTTATCACCACACCAATAATCAAAAATGCTGCCAGCTTAACGAGAGATTCAAAAGCGATAGCCAACATCATTCCCGGATTATGCTCGGTCGCGTCCAATTTACGCGTACCAAATAAAATCGCAAACATGGCCAAAATAGCAGTAATAATGAGCGACACCTTCGCGCCGTCGAAAGATGAACCTTCAGGTTGAAACAGATTAAGACTAAACACCATGGCTTTAAGCTGCAAAGCAATATAAGGCATGATGCCAAACAGAGCAATTAAGGTCACTATTGCCGCCAAGAGCTGAGATTTTCCATACCTGGCGGCAATAAAGTCGGCAACAGAGGTAATATTATGGGTTTTAGAAACCAACGCCATTTTTCTCAGCAGACCAAAGCCAAAAGTGAAGATAAGTATGGGTCCCACAAAAATAGGCAGAAAAGACCAGAGATCTTGAGCTGACTGCCCCACTGTGCCGAGAAAGCTCCAAGATGAGCAATAAACAGCCAAGCTTAATCCATACACCCAAACCTGAATTTTCTTGGTAAATTTACTGAACCAGCGCTCAGCTCCCCACGCTAGAAAAAACAGCAGAAATACATAGAGGACGGCAATAACGCCAACTAAAATGGTTAAGTTCATACAGCTCTCATTTTTTTCACTCTATTGTGCGTTAATTCTCAAATTAAATCTAGCTTAAGGAGACTGTTCAACACACTAAAAACAAAGGAGTTTATGGCACTAGACCAAGGTCTAATAGTGCTTAAAGGTGATATGACTCCATACTTGAGCCACGCATTATTAGATTAAGGGAAGCCCAATGAGCACGCAGTCTCTCTACAAAGTTCCAAGCGACATCGCTGAAAACGCACATGTAAATGAAGAACAGTACAAAAAGATGTACCAAGAGTCGATTGTGAATCCTGAAGGTTTCTGGAGAGAGCACGGTCAACGTATCGATTGGATTAAACCCTATACCAAAATTAAAAAAACCTCTTTCGATGATCATAATCTATCAATAAATTGGTTTTATGACGGCACACTCAATGCTTCTGCTAACTGCCTTGATCGTCATCTTGAACATAAAGCCGATAAAGTTGCCATTATCTGGGAAGGCGACGATGCCAAAGATCAACGCACGATCACTTATGGTGAACTGCATAAAGATGTGTGCAAGTTTGCTAACGCACTGCGTAGCCAAGGCGTAAGACGCGGAGATATTGTTACCGTATATATGCCAATGGTACCTGAAGCGGCCGTAGTGATGCTGGCTTGTGCCCGCATTGGTGCTGTTCATTCTGTTGTATTTGGTGGCTTCTCACCCGACTCCATTGCATCGCGTGTTATTGATGGCAAATCAAAAGTCATTGTCACCGCCGATGAAGGTCTGCGTGCAGGTCGTACCATCCCTCTTAAAGCCAACATAGATGAAGCCCTGTCTCACCCTGATGTAACTTGTGTCGAAAAGGTCATAGTCTATGAACGTACTGGTAGCGACATCAACTGGGTAAAGGGTCGTGACATCAAGTGGAATACTTTGATGGAAACCGCTTCTGAACACTGTGAGCCAGAAGAGATGGGCGCCGAAGATCCGTTGTTCTTACTTTATACTTCGGGATCTACAGGTAATCCAAAAGGTGTGCTACATACCACTGGCGGTTACATGGTTTACGCGGCCATGACCCATGAATATGTATTCGACTATAAAGACGGTGAAGTTTACTGGTGTACCGCTGATGTTGGCTGGATCACTGGTCACTCTTACATGGTGTACGGTCCATTGGCTAATGGTGCCACGGTTCTTATTCATGAAGGTGTGCCTAACTACCCGACTCCCTCTCGTCTTGGAGAGATTGTCGATCGTCACAAGGTTAATATCCTCTATACCGCGCCAACGCTTATTCGTGCCCTTATGGCCGAAGGTAAAGAACAGTTTGCTGACTTCGATGGAAGTTCATTGCGCATCATGGGGTCAGTGGGTGAACCTATTAACCCCGAAGCATGGCGCTGGTACAATGAAGTCATCGGTCATGAGCAGTGCCCTATTGTCGATACTTGGTGGCAAACCGAAACCGGTGGCATATTGATCAGCCCATTACCTGGTGCAACAGACACTAAACCAGGCTCAGCTACTCGCCCATTTTTCGGTGTGCAACCTGCACTGGTAGATAACATAGGCAACATTGTTGAGGGTGCCGCCGAAGGTAACTTAGTGATCTTAGACTCTTGGCCGGGGCAGATGCGCACCGTATTTGGTGACCATGATAGATTTGCACTCACCTACTTCAAAACATTCCGCGGCATGTACTTTACTGGTGATGGCGCAAAGCGAGATGAAGATGGTTACTACTGGATCACGGGTCGAGTTGATGATGTGATTAACGTATCAGGCCATAGACTCGGTACCGCAGAAGTTGAGAGTGCCTTAGTGTCGCACCCAAATGTGGCAGAGGCTGCCGTGGTTGGTTACCCTCATGATATCAAGGGACAGGGTATTTATGCTTATGTCACCTTAACCAAGGGAACAACCGAAACTGAGGAGCTACGTCAAGAGCTTCGAAAGTGGGTACGTAAAGAGATTGGCGCACTGGCCACGCCCGATCTCATACAATGGGCAGGAGGCTTGCCGAAGACTCGTTCGGGTAAAATTATGCGCCGATTCTTACGCAAGATTGCGGCCAACGAAGTGACCAATTTAGGTGATTCATCGACACTGGCAGATCCAGCTGTTATCGATACCTTAATCGAGTCTCGCTTAAACCGTAGCGAGTAAATTAAGATCCGTCATTAAACCTCTAGCCCCTCCAATGAGGGGCTTTTTATTACATATTTTTCAGACCCAGTTCCCCCGACTCCTTGTCACTGTTATCCTTTACTTCAAGACCTCATTCTAATTAGATTTTTGTGCAGTTAAGAGACTATCAACAACAAGCCGTAGACGCTGCGGTAACACATTTTAAATCCAGCAGTGATACCGCTGTATTAGTCCTTCCTACGGGAGCAGGCAAGAGCATCGTCATTGCTGAGCTTGCTCGCATCGCCAATGGCCGCGTACTCGTGCTGACTCACGTAAAAGAACTGGTTGCCCAAAATGCAGAAAAAATTGGCATACTGACCACCGCAGCGAGTATCTATTCGGCGGGTCTTAAACAAAAGTCGACAGAAAATAAAACTGTTGTGGCCAGCATTCAATCTGCAGTCCGATCACCAGAACAATTTAATGAACCTTTCTCCTTAGTTATCATAGATGAATGCCACAGAGTCAGCCCTGATAAGACAAGCCAATACCAGAAGCTCTTGACACACCTTAAGCAGAAAAGCCCCAAAATAAAGCTTCTAGGCCTCACAGCAACGCCCTATCGATTAGACTTGGGCTGGATCTATCATCACCACTACCATGGCAAGATGGGCAACCCTGATAAACCCGTGTTCCAACAGTGTATCTTCGAACTGCCAATGCGACCTTTAATCAAACGCGGATACTTAAGTGCACCAAAATTGTTTGATGGCCTATCAGTACAGTATGACTTTAGCACTTTGCAAGCCTCCTCTAACGGCGAATATCAAGAAAAAGAGGTTAATGACCTTCTTAGCCATTGCGGGCGAGCAACCACTGCAATTATCAAGCAGCTCACCGAGATTGGAGCAAATAGACAGGGAGTCATTATCTTTGCTGCAACAGTCCGCCATGCTGAGGAGATAATGAAGCGATTAAGTGAGCAAAGCGCAGCGCTTATCACAGCTAAAACCAGCTCCGCAGATAGAGATAACATCATCTCCTCTTTCAAAGCTAGGCAGATCAAATACCTGGTCAACGTGGCCGTACTGACGACGGGTTTTGATGCACCCCATGTGGATCTTATTGCCATATTAAGGCCAACCGCTTCTGTGAGCTTATTCCAACAGATGGTTGGCAGAGGACTTAGGATCTGTGAAGGAAAAGATGAATGTTTGATTATCGACTATGCGGCAAATGGTTTTGATCTTTATTTTCCTGAAGTTGGCCAAAGTAAACCCAATAGCAAAAGTGTTCCAGTACAAGTTCACTGCCCTGTTTGCAATTTTGCCAATATCTTCTGGGGACTCGTCGACGATGATGGTGACATCATCGAACACTTCGGCAGGCGCTGTCAGGCATTGGTTGAAAATGATGGTAATAAAGCACAATGCGACTTTCGGTTTCGGTCTAAATCATGCCCTTATTGCGGTGAAGAGAATGATATTGCAGCCAAAATTTGTCATCAATGTGATGCGCTGCTAATCGACCCAGATAAACGTCTTAAAGAGGTGTTACAACAGAAACATCATCACTTGTTCAAATGCCAGTCCATGCTTTTTGTAAAAGATACTGATCGCTTAAAAATTCAATATATCGATCTCGATGGCAACGACTTTTGTCGCTATTTTCATTTTAAAACTGAGGGACAGCGAAAAGCCTTTTACGCCATATTTGTAATAACTCATACTCGGACTCCTGGATTTAAACATCAACAATATAAACAAGTTGAACAGGTGATCTCAGCGAGAGAAAGCTTTAGAATGCCTGATTTACTCTTGCTGAAAAAAGGCAAGAAAGGATGGGATCTCGTCGAGACCTTTTTTGATTATCGTGGCCGCTATCAAATTGAGAATAAGTTTATTCAATAGGGAATATGCAAGATTGATCCTCTTGTGGTATAAAGTATTGAATCAATTTTTCAGGAGTCACTATGTTCGTTGTAATTTTTGGCCGTCCCGGTTGTCCGTACTGTGTTAGAGCTGTTCAACTCTCTGAGCAACTTGTTGAAGCGCGCAGTGATTTTAAGTTCAAATATGTAGATATTCATGCGGAAGGGATCTCCAAGGCTGACCTTGAAAAAACAGTTGGTAAGCCCGTTGAAACGGTACCTCAGATCTTTGTTGATAAAGAACACGTTGGTGGCTGTACCGAGTTTGAACAATACGTAAGAGATAACAAACTTTTGTCACAACCAGCTTAAGTCGATACGCCTATAAACACTGAGAAGTGTGTTCTCATATATTAAAAAGGAGGCCAAAGGCCTCCTTTTTAATTACTGCTCAACGTCATTAAAGTACGTATTTAACCGAGAAGATCACCCGGTCAAGTTCTCCTTTATCGCCGCCTTGTTTGGTATTTTTCGCATGCATATATTCAACTCCGACTGTCATCGGCTTTATTGGTGAGTAAAGTAGGTTTATATAACCTGAATAAGACTCTTTATTTACTCCTTCTCCAGTTAATGCTTCATTGTTATCAGCCTTAAACCCAGAAAGTGTGACACTTGAACGCCACTTGTCATTCCACCAATGACGGTAAGCAGCGAAGCCACCATATGAGCTTATCGTTTCAATATCGCCGTTATTATCAAGCACACCAGCATTAACATAATTCAATGCCATATAACGTCCCATACCATCACCCGCAGTAGCAGAAAACTTTATATCATCGCTACCAACTGGAATAACCCCTGTAAAGCTCACACCATAGCCCATGGTTTGTGAATCTAAACCTGTTTTTTCAATATTCAGCTGCCTTGCCAAACCTGCGACGGTATATTTAGCACCGCCCTCTGTTTTAAAGTTATAGCGAGCAACAAAATCTGGCACCATACCACTACCACTAGTGATTCGTCCACCACCGCCATTAGGTGTTAACGTTGTTTCAGGATTTTCAATTGCAAACTGGAACCCACCATTGGTGTATCGCACCATGCCTTGACGTACAAAAGGCGTACCCTCTGCTGCACCAACAAAATCTAAATTTTCAGGAAGTGCACCAGGATTTTGAAATGTTGTCCATGTCTGACCAACTAACCAATTATCATAACTAACAAAAGCTTGTCGAATACGTGGAGAATAACTATTTGAAACTCGTTCATTGCCATCTGTATGAGTCATAAAATCAAGTTCAATGAAACCACTTAATTTATGACCACCAAGATCCGTACTCGTTTTAAAGTTAAATCGTGACTCACGCGCTTGAAAGTCGACAACTTGATCGCCATTACCAGGAACACCGTATATTGTTCCTGGTACATAAAACTGTCTAGATAAACTCCCTGAATCTGGTGCACCGTTACTGTAATCACTAAACATTACATCAGCTTTTACATAACCACCAAACTTAAACTCTGTATCACCAGCCACGGCAGAACCTGCAGTCAACATCGTTGCCATTGCAATAAAACTTAACTTTGCTTGTTTCATCTCACTCTCCCAAGTATTTATTTTTATCATTAATAAATATGAAGTAGTTAAGGTTCAAACAATATTAGCAATACGTCTATCATACAAAAGTATAACAAGTGTATCTAATTAAGAGCTTCGACATTTAATAGCGTTATTAGAAATGATGTTCTACATGTAACAGATAGATTAAAACGGCTGACTGTACTAAGAGTTTTCTTTACTAAAGAAGGAAATAGAAATGAATAATAAATTATAGAGAAAGTGGTGGGCCGTGAAGGATTCGAACCTTCGACCAATGTGGTAGTTAAAAGTAAAGCCAACTGTGCTCTGATTAAAAAGCAGCGACTGAGCAATTCCTTATCTACCCTCCGTTATTTAGCCACTCAGAGAAAGTGGTGGGCCGTGAAGGATTCGAACCTTCGACCAATGTGGTAGTTAAGAGTAAAGCCAACTGTGCTCTGATTAAAAAGCAGCGACTGAGCAATTCCTTATCTACCCTCCGTTATTTAGCCACTCAGAGAAAGTGGTGGGCTGTGAAGGATTCGAACCTTCGACCAATTGGTTAAAAGCCAACTGCTCTACCGACTGAGCTAACAGCCCTTCTGGTACTTAGCTTCTGAATTCATCTACTGTAGAAGTAAATCCACTGTCAGAAAAGTGGTGGGCCGTGAAGGATTCGAACCTTCGACCAATGTGATAGTTAAGAGTAAAGCCAACTGTGCTCTGATTAAAAAGCAGCAACTGAGCAATTCCTTATCTACCCTCCGTTATTTAGCCACTCAGAGAAAGTGGTGGGCTGTGAAGGATTCGAACCTTCGACCAATTGGTTAAAAGCCAACTGCTCTACCGACTGAGCTAACAGCCCTTCTGGTACTTAGCTTCTGAATTCATCTACTTGAAAGTAGATCCACTGTCAGAAAAGTGGTGGGCCGTGAAGGATTCGAACCTTCGACCAATTGGTTAAAAGCCAACTGCTCTACCGACTGAGCTAACGGCCCATCTAGTATTACATCTCTGAATTCATCTACTGTAGAAGCAAATCCACTGTCAGAAAAGTGGTCGACCGTGAAGGATTTGAACCTTCGAGCAATGTGGTCGTTAAGAGTAAAGCCAACTGTGCTCTGATTAAAAAGCAGCGACTGAGCAATTCCTTATCTACCCTCTGTTATTTAGCCACTCAGAGAAAGTGGTGGGCCGTGAAGGATTCGAACCTTCGACCAATTGGTTAAAAGCCAACTGCTCTACCGACTGAGCTAACGGCCCATCTAGTATTACATCTCTGAATTCATCTACTGTAGAAGTAAATCCACTGTCAGAAAAGTGGTCGGCCGTGAAGGATTTGAACCTTCGACCAATGTGGTCGTTAAGAGTAAAGTCAACTGTGCTCTGATTAAAAAGCAGCGACTGAGCAATTCCTTATCTACCCTCCGTTATTTAGCCACTCAGAGAAAGTGGTGGGCTGTGAAGGATTCGAACCTTCGACCAATTGGTTAAAAGCCAACTGCTCTACCGACTGAGCTAACAGCCCTTCTGGTACTTAGCTTCTGAATTCATCTACTGTAGAAGTAAATCCACTGTCAGAAAAGTGGTGGGCCGTGAAGGATTCGAACCTTCGACCAATTGGTTAAAAGCCAACTGCTCTACCGACTGAGCTAACGGCCCATCTAGTATTACATCTCTGAATTCATCTACTGTAGAAGTAAATCCACTCTCAGAAAAGTGGTCGGCCATGAAAGTTTCGAGCCTTCGACCAATGTGATAGTTAAGAGTAAAGCCAACTGTGCTCTAATTAAAAAGCAGCGATTGAGCAATTCCTTATCTACCCTCCGTTATTTAGCCACTCAGAGAAAGTGGTGGGCCGTGAAGGATTCGAACCTTCGACCAATTGGTTAAAAGCCAACTGCTCTACCGACTGAGCTAACGGCCCATCTAGTATTACATCTCTGAATTCATCTACTGTAGAAGTAAATCCACTGTCAGAAAAGTGGTCGGCCATGAAAGTTTCGAGCCTTCGACCAATGTGATAGTTAAGAGTAAAGCCAACTGTGCTCTGATTAAAAAGCAGCGACTGAGCAATTCCTTATCTACCCTCTGTTATTTAGCCACTCAGAGAAAGTGGTGGGCCGTGAAGGATTCGAACCTTCGACCAATTGGTTAAAAGCCAACTGCTCTACCGACTGAGCTAACGGCCCATCTAGTATTACATCTCTGAATTCATCTACTGTAGAAGTAAATCCACTGTCAGAAAAGTGGTTGGCCGTGAAGAATTTGAACCTTCGACCAATGTGGTAGTTAAGAGTAAAGCCAACTGTGCTCTGATTAAAAAGCAGCGACTGAGCAATTCCTTATCTACCCTCTGTTATTTAGCCACTCAGAGAAAGTGGTGGGCCGTGAAGGATTCGAACCTTCGACCAATTGGTTAAAAGCCAACTGCTCTACCGACTGAGCTAACGGCCCATCTTTGTTCCTAAGAACAAGTCACTAGTTACATCCTAAAGAACACTAACTTAGCGCCTCAAGCGACTCTGCCGCTCTAAGGGCGCCTATAATACCTTTTTCATCTTCGCATGCAAGTGCATTTTATCTATTTCTTGCCGTTTGAATGAAAAACAGACTAGTAGTATGTTTTTCGTTTCAAATCAGATTAAAGAGCATTCAACTGCTGCTGAGCTATCCTTGCCGCTGCGCTGTTCGCGTACTCTTTTAGCACTCTTTGATAATAAATTTTCGCAGAACCAGGATTACCGGTCTTTTCAGCAATCATTCCCAACTTAACTAGACTATCACTGCGCTTATTCGATTCTTTAAAATTTTCAACCACAGTGTTAAACGCTTCTTTGGCTGAACCAAACTCGCCTTTATTATATAAAAGCTGGCCTAGCCAATAATTCGCATTGGCTGAATATGTTGAATTAGGATAATTTTTAGTAAATGCACTAAAAGCAGGAATCGCCTCATCATATTTCTTTTGCTTGAGCACTAAGTTAAGTGCATGCTCATAACTACCTGTTTCACTCAATGTTAGAGACGAACCTGAAGACGGTGTTGAAGAGCTAACAACTTGGGCGGGTTTTACTGATAGGTTAGCTATATCATCATAAAGCTGACGCTGACGTTGTAGCATCTGTTCAATTTGATAGTTCTGCTGTTCGGCAATACCTCGAAGGTCTAACACCTCTTGTTGTAAAGTATCAAGCTGCTGTTGGGTCTGAAATTCAGATTGCTGCTTGGCTTTTAAAATCCTTTCTAAACGTGCAACTCTATCATCAGTTGAACCACCGGATATATCTGCAACCGGGGCCGGTGCAGCGGTTACTGCACCGATACTGAGAAGAATTGCCGCACTTAATACGGCATTTTTCATCATCAATCTTTACCTACACTCTTTTACTTACAAGATTAGTAAACCAGTACAGCTCTACGATTAACCGCAAAACCATCGTCAGTACGAGTCATATCCAGTGGTTTCTCTTCGCCATAACTCACAATACTCATTTGACTAGGTAATACACCCATGCCTTGTAAGTACTTAGCCACAGCCTTTGCACGTCTCTCACCTAACGCTATATTGTACTCAGGTGTTCCACGCTCATCAGCATGACCTTCGATCATAACACGCACATTTGGATGCTCAATAAGGTACTCACCATGTGCTTGTAGCACTTCAGCGAATTGAGTCGATACTGAACTGCGATCAAAATCAAAATAGATAATATGTTCTTTACGCAGTTCTTGATACTTGAGGCGTTGCTGCTCTTGAGGCGTAAGCACTGGTGCAACACCACCAGTCTCTACACCGCCTGTAGCAAGTTCGCCTCCTGAGTTTGAGTTAGAGCTAGTTGCATCAGTTTCAGAATCTGAAGTTGAGCTACATGCGCTAATAGCCATCATAGGAATTGCAACCAACATTGCTTTAAACAGCTTATTGAGATCCATTGTTAAATCCTTAATTTTCTTTATTGTTAAAATAGTTATAGAAATGGTGACCAAGAGGGTGACTTCACCTCCCCTTGACCTGCAGGCAGTCTGGCCTTAAATCGTCCATCCGTTGAAACTGCTGCTAAAACTTGCTTTCCTTGATAAGTAGTCCCGTAGATAACCATTGTGCCGTTTGGTGCAACACTTGGTGACTCATCGAGACGAGTAGACGTTAACACTTGCATAAAGCGAGTTTCGAAATCCATGCGGGCAATATTAAACTTACCTTGGGTACGGTTAACAAATATCATACTTCGGCCATCCGGTGAAACTGAACCACCGAGATTCCATTCGCCCTCGAACGTTATTCTTTGTACTTTACCTGATGCCAATGCCACCTTGTATATCTGCGGACGTCCACCACGCTCAGAAGTAAAGATAAGCGACTTTCCATCGGGAAACCATGACGCTTCAGTATCGATAGCATAGTGATTGGTGACTCGTTTCAATGCTTTCGTTTCAATATCTACAACATAGATCTCTGGTTGACCATCTTTAGATAACGTCAAAGCCAGTTTCTTCCCATCAGGAGAAAATACCGGAGCACCATTGATACCATCATGGCTGGTTATTTTAGATCGAAGTTGTGTATAGATGTTCTGAACAAAGATTTCAGCTTTCTTATTTTCAAAACTCACGTAAGCCAGTTTACTTCCATCCGGAGACCAGGAGGGAGACATTAAGGGCTCAGGAGACCGCAACAGCATTTTCTCGTTATAACCATCATAATCTGAGATCATCAGGTGATACGGAGACTTCTCTCCATGCTTGACCACAACATAAGCGATACGAGTTAAGAAGGCACCACGTATTCCCGTCAGTTTTTCATAAACAATGTCGCTGATCCTATGACCATATTGACGAAATTGAGCCAATGAGATCACCGTCTCACGGCTATCAATTAAGTAGTCACTGTTTGACTGTGGACCCGCACCCGACTGCATCTGAGCTTTAATTAAATCGACTAATTCAAAATTAACTAAAAACTGATCCGGTCCCATAGGTTTAACTGAACCCATAACCACAGCCTCAGCTGTGACATTGGACCACTGTTTAGGCACAAACTGCGAGACATTAGAGATATTACGCTGCGGTAAACTCAACTCATCTGATGGCTTAAACGTTCCACTTCGAGCCAGATCTGACATAACAACATCTGAGATCTGTTGCGGCATAGGCCCCTGCCCTAGCCAAACAAAAGGGATCACAGCAATAGGACGCGCCTCATCGATTCCTTGTGTGATCACAATATCCAATGCAGATCTTGCCGGCATACTCATAACAACCAACCCTAGAAAGAGCCATTTACCCAAAGTCTTCATAGGACTCCTTTAATTAAATTCTGGTCTATAAATTATGTTTAGTTCTTTTAATTTATCATAAACATCTGGCTCACTAGATATCGGTAAGCGTTGAACTTTTTGTATAGCGGCTTGAGTTGCCCGACATAAAACAGGATCACCATCCACAATTCTACTCGATGTAACAAACCCATCCTTCGCAAGCCTGACCCAAACTTTACAACTCTTTCCTCGCATAGAGTCTTCTTGTTGAACATTACGGGAAATTGTCGCAACAATCATACTGGTATAACGTTGCACTTCAGACATAACTTGCTTATTGCGCGTCTGTGATAATGAAGCCTGTTCTGCGGCCAGCGCATCTTGCATCATCTGTTCTTGCTGCTTACGTGCTAGTTCTTCAGCCTTACGTTTACGCTCAACTTCAGCTTTACGTTTACGTTCATCGGCCATTTTCTTTGCAGCAAGCTCCTCTTTCTTTCGCTTCTCAACAGCCTTTTTAGCAGCCTCTTCTGAAGCTTGGCGCTCTTTCTCTTTCTGTTTCCGTTCAACTTCTGCTTTTTGAGCAAGTTCCTTAGCCTGTTTTTCTTTCTGCTGAGCGACCTTGGCAGCAGCATTGGCGTTTTTAGTCTCAAGCTCTTTTTGTTTACGTTGCAGTTCAAGCTTTTTAATCTGAGCTTGCTCTCTTTCTCGCTCTTGACGAGCTTGTTTCGCTTTACGCTCTAGCTCATCTTGTCTAGCTTTCTCTTTTCGTTCAGTCTCTTTCTTTTCAGCTTTTAAGCGCTCAACGTGCTGTGCAACTTTGTTCTGATCAACGACAACCGCTTGCATTACTGGTGCATTCGTGTGAATTTGAGGTTTAGGTTTTTCTGAAAAATCGACACCCATAATGAGAATAACTAGCACGCCAATATGAATGCCAGCTGAAATAACTAAAGGTAATGTCATATCTGATTTCAACGCCACCAGCTACTCCTTTGGTGAATCGGTCATCAAGCCAACGGAAGGCACACCTGCACCTTGCAATGTTACCATTAGCTGGATCACTTTTTCATAAGCAATGCTTCTATCGGCTTTCACTACAACGGGACGTTCAGGCTCAAGTTGTATAATCGCACCAACACGTATCGCAATCTCTTCAAGATCTAACGTTTCACGAGAGCTTGAACTACCTACATCAAGAAAATAATCACCATCAGCATCAATTGAAGCCACTACTGGGGGCTTACTGTCTGCGGCTAAGGCTTCTGATTGTGCTTGTGGAAGATCAACTTTAACCCCTTGGGTTACAATTGGTGCTGTCACCATAAAAATGATAAGCAACACCAACATAACGTCGATATAGGGCACGACATTGATCTCAGCTACCGGACGCCGGCGTTTGCGCTGATAACCCTGCTGCATTATGCCTCTTCCTTTTCGCTGTAGGCTTGACGATGTAAGATGCTGGAGAACTCCTCCATAAAGTTCGCATATGACATTTCGATCTTATCAACTTGTGTAGAGAAACGGTTATAGGCGATAACAGCAGGAATCGCAGCAAATAGTCCCATTGCCGTAGCGATAAGCGCCTCTGCAATACCGGGGGCCACCATCGCTAAGGTGGCATTTTCAACGGCGCCGAGCGCAATAAATGAGTTCATGATCCCCCATACAGTACCAAACAGACCAATATAGGGACTGGTAGAACCTATCGTGGCCAACAAAGGTAGGTGAGTTTCTAATTTTTCCATCTCTCTTGAAAGTGAGACTCTCATGGCTCGATAACTGCCATCCATCACAGCATCAGGTACTCTACTATTTAATTTGCTTAATCTGGCATATTCTTTAAAACCAGCATGAAACAATACCTCTAAGCCTGTATTGCTATCTTGTCTGGCTGACAATTCTTTATACAATTTATTCAGATCAACACCAGACCAAAATTTATCTTCAAATTTAAGCGCATTTTGAGACGCCGTTGACAATAATCGATGACGTTGAATAATCACTGCCCATGAAGCAATAGACAAACTGAGTAAGGTCAACATCACAAACTTAACCAATAAACTTGCTTGTAAAAATAATCCAATAAATGAAATATCAGCTTCCACTTTTTAACTCCTGAACAATATTTTGGGGAATAGCTCTAGGTTTCATTCGTGACAAGGTAATACAAGCGACTAATATCTTGCCCTCACAATACACGACACCTTGCTGATCAACTAAGCGTTGCTGAAATGTCAGCGACACTTTCTTCATCTCTATGACAAGAGATTCAACAAAAAGGTCCTGTTCAAAACGTGCTGCACGACAAAAGTTAAGTTCAGCTTTCTTCACTACAAATGCAATGTCCTCAGCCAATAACTCCGTCTGCTTAACCCCTATCGCTTTTAACCACTCAGTACGGGCACGCTCAAAAAAATTAAGATAATTTGAATGATAAACGACACCACCAGCATCGGTATCTTCGTAATAAATAGAAATAGGCCAACGAAACATAAAAATCAGGTGCCAATCATTGAGATAAAAGAGGCCTACTATACCTATAGACTGTGCAATTGTGAATGCTTCTCAGCATCATGAGAACACTATTCAACATAAATATTTGTTCATAAAAAAGAGGCGCTAACGCACCTCTTCTGACCAATTGAAAGTTTATCTTTAAGAGTGAGTTCATCTTAGCCGAGATCTTTAAGCCAAAACGGTCGAACAAAACATCGCAACGAAAAAAAAACTTATCCCCTAGAACCTGTGAGCCTTAAAGATTAATAAACTTGTAACATGACCTACTTAATCTAAGCGCCAACCTATGCACATAATTTGCTTAACAAATCGAAAACTCGCACTACAACTGAATTACTCAATCTAGATCACACTTTTAAGGATTAGAAAATATAATGAATCACAGCAGTTTTTCTCGTTTGTGCGCATCCTATTACTCCCCTATAATTCATCTTGTTTTCAGGAAGTATCTGCTAGGCAGGTATGAAAACAAGAACTCTAAACTCATGTGTCTGACACGTGAGTTTATTTCCTGGTTCTTAAGCTTGACTTCCTTCCTTCAATTTGTTGATTGCAATTTATTTTTTGCGGCCTGCTTAAAAAATTAAGTGGGCTTTTTTTTTGCCTAAAATTTCTCTTTATCAATTTTCTCACCCCACAAAAAAGCCCAGCAATAAAAGCCGAGCCCTCAAGTAAAACCAGAATTGTGATATAACGAGTTACATCGGTTTACTGATCCTGATAACAACACGTCGGTTACGTGCCCGTTCATCTATTGTCGCATTAGATGCAACATGATTACGTTCACCATGCCCTACCGTGTGGATACGATCTTTAGTGATCCCTGCTGAGATAAAGAATGCTTTTACAGAATTAGCCCGTTCCTCTGATACCTTCTGGTTAATAGAGCGCCCACCATAGCTGTCTGTATAGGCATCGATTAACACTAGTTCGACTTCAGGATCATAGGAAAGGTACTCTTGCACCTTAGCTATTTGTGCCTTGGCATAGCGAGTCAGTTCTTTACCGCCAAACTCATAGGTCAACACAGTAAAAGCAATATCATCAAAACTATAAGGTAACAGGCTTGCTAAACAAGATTTAAACTCACTGTATTTTCGATTAAAATTGACCGCTGACAAGCCAACCGCAATTTTATTACTGTGATTATACCAATCAGCATAATAGAAGGTCGGTTGCATACCTTGCTCAAGCTCAGATAGCATAGACCAAGCTGCATTTCGAGGCACCTCGCCACTGAAGTATTTCTGATAAGTCAGCTCAGTGATCTCTTTAGAGAGCACGCCGGGACGCCAAGCAGGGGCTAAACTCATCAGCTTGGCTTGGGTCACCTGATCCGGTTTCACCCACATATCTAAATTGAAAATCAGATTATGGTCTTTGCCAGCCTTACTGGTAAATACCGCTTTACCATATGCGGGAATGTCATGTTCAAGACGACACATAATAGGCGTATTATCGCTTAACTTCCATTGGGATTGATCTAGTGACGCAACATAGTGGCGTAATTCCGCACTCGTTGTCAGAGGCAAAAACAAAGTTAACACTAGCAATACTCTTAGCCACATACAAAGTACTCTTATTTATTCTGTTACTTAGCGTATCGGCACACTTTTACATACCTTTAGCTTATAAAATAACCGATCAAACATGACAGCAATAACCCGTTGCCTCATAATAGCCACCTGCTAACTATTTGGATATGTTAATGAGCGAAATTTGCGACGCCAATAAATTAAGTCACCGTTTTCGAGGCTACTTCCCCGTTGTCATAGATGTTGAAACAGCGGGTTTTAATGCCCAAACTGATGCGTTGCTTGAAATCGCCGTCACCATGCTAAAAATGGATGATGAAGGTATCCTAAGTTTAGACAATACTTTACATTTTAACATCGAACCTTTTGAAGGCTCGAATCTGGAACCGGAAGCTTTAGCATTTACAGGAATAGATCCGACTAACCCATTACGCGGTGCAGTAAGCGAAAAAGATGCCTTTCTAGAGATCTTCAAAGAAGTCAAAAAAGCCCAGAAGGCCGTTGGTTGCCATCGAAGCATTATCGTTGCCCATAATGCCGCCTTCGATCATGGCTTTGTGACTCAGGCCATTGAACGCTGTGCCCTTAAACGTTCTCCTTTCCACCCGTTTGCAACCTTCGATACTGCAGCGCTTTCAGGTCTTGCTTTAGGTCATACTGTATTAGCTAAAGCCTGCTCAATAGCCGGGATCCCCTTTGATAATAATGAGGCTCACTCAGCACTGTACGATACTGAACGCACTGCAGAACTATTTTGTTTAATCGTCAACCGCTGGAAAGCGCTTGGTGGGTGGCCGTTGGCCATTAATGAAGAAAATCCCAAAGACAAGTGTAGCGAAAAATCTTAACCTGCACCTTTTATCACTTAAGTAAATAGACACAAAAAAAGCTGCGATAAACGCAGCTTTTTTATGCTTAAACAACTAATAATTATCTAAAAATTATAGAGTGTCAGCATTGTCACTTAGGTAAGAAGCAACGCCTTCTGGACTAGCATCCATACCTTTGTCGCCTTTTTCCCAGCCAGCTGGGCAAACGTCACCGTGCTCTTCATGGAATTGAAGTGCATCGATCATACGTAGCATCTCATCAACGTTACGACCTAATGGAAGATCGTTCACGACTTGGTGACGAACCATACCTTCTTTGTCGATAAGGAAAGAACCACGGAAAGCAACACCGGCTTCAGGATGTTCGACATCGTATGCTTTACAGATCTCATGCTTAACGTCAGCAACAAGAGTATACTGGACCGGGCCAATTCCGCCTTCAGCTACTGGCGTGTTACGCCATGCATTGTGAGTGAACTGTGAATCGATAGAAACACCAATCACTTCAACACCACGCTTCTTAAACTCTTCGATACGGTGATCGAAAGCAATCAGCTCAGATGGGCATACGAAAGTAAAATCAAGTGGGTAGAAAAAAACTACTGTTGGCTTACCTTTAATTGCTTCATAAAGGTTAAAGCTATCAACGATTTCGCCATTACCCAGAACAGCTGCAGCAGTGAAGTCAGGTGCCGGGCGGCCTACTAATACGCTCATTTTATATCTCCATCTATGGATTGAAAAATCGTTTATCATTTTAAATCTTATCGCATTATAGGCACTGTTTACTGCTACACAAGTCAATAACACACCTTTTACTAAATATTCCTCTTTACGGTGCTTTTGTAGCCTTAATAACCTTTGTCATACTAGTGTTATTTACACTAAATACTTACTTACCCCCACAGTAAGTTAACAACTTATCGATTTAAGAAGAAAAAAAGCCTCTTTACTGGACAAGTCCACGTCTGCTAAGCAAAAATAACCGTCAATCTAACGAGTAGAAAAGAAAATATAGATATGAACGCTGTTGTTATCGCGGTATGCCTGATGTTGGGCCTTAGTTTAGCAAGGGTAAATGTCGTCATTGCACTTACCATCTCTGCATTAGTGGCAGGACTTGTTGGAGGCATGGATCTCCATCAAACGGTCGAAGCCTTTAATACTGGCCTTGGTGGAGGCGCGCAGATAGCCTTAAGTTATGCCTTACTCGGCGCTTTTGCGGTTGCATTATCCCATTCGGGCCTTACAACGCTAATTTCAAGCAAGGTCATCAGTTTATTAGGCAAAGAACAGAATAGCACTAACAACAACCGAGTTCGTTGGATACTACTGTTCGCTATTTTATCGATGGCTGTCGCCTCACAAAATATCTTACCTATCCATATTGCCTTTATCCCTATTCTGATCCCCCCGCTATTACATGTGATGTCTAAGCTTAAAATGGATCGTCGTTTAGTGGCCTGTGTACTCACCTTTGGATTAGTGACCACCTATATGGTGCTACCAATAGGATTTGGTGGCATCTTTCTCTACGATATCTTACTCACTAACTTAAACAGCAACAATTTGCTCGCGGTACGAGAGCAAGTCGCTCCCGCGATGATTATCCCAGCATTGGGCATGTTTTTTGGATTATTAGTCGCGGTATTTATCAGCTACCGTAAGCCTAGAGAATATAAAGAAGAACAGATCTTAGCAGTGGAACCTGAAGATGGCGTGAATCAGCGCAATATAATCATTGCAGTCATCGCAGTTCTTGCGACCTTAATTGTACAACTGTACACAGGCTCGATGATCTTCGGTGCATTGATCGGCTTTATCGTATTCAGTTTCTCGGGCGCACTTAAGCATGTTGCCGATCAAGATATCTTCAACCAAGGCGTGCGCATGATGGCCAATATCGGCTTTATCATGATTTCCGCTGCAGGCTTTGCCGCCGTGATCAAGGGAACCGGTGATGTCGCTAGTTTGGTAGAGATAATGAATAGTGCTATTGGTGATAATAAAGCGCTGGCAGCCTTCTTAATGTTACTGGTGGGTTTACTTATCACGATGGGAATTGGTTCATCATTTTCCACGATACCGATTATTGCCGCTATTTACGTACCTTTGGCGATGAGTTTCGGCTTTTCTATTGAAGCAACCATAGCCCTAGTTGGTACCGCTGCTGCGTTGGGGGATGCTGGGTCCCCTGCCTCTGAATCGACTTTAGGTCCGACAGCGGGTCTCAATGCTGATGGCCAACATGATCATATGAGAGACAGTGTTATCCCAACTTTTATCCACTACAACATCCCACTATTAGTGTTTGGTTGGATTGCCGCCATGGTACTTTAGACTTTCGTAGATGGTGCAAGGCTAGATTAATAACAGGTTCTAGTTTTAGGCAAAAATGAAAACAAAAAAGGAGCCATTTGGCTCCTTTTCTATTGATAAACTTGAGGTCGGTCTATATCGTGATTATTTAGTACCGAAAATCTTATCGCCTGCATCACCTAGGCCAGGAAGGATATAACCTTGCTCGTTGAGGCAATCATCAATAGATGCGGTGTAAAGTTCGATATCTGGATGAGCTTTTTCAAGCGCCGCAACCCCTTCAGGTGCAGCAACTAACACAAGCGCTTTAATCGAAGTACAACCACGCGCTTTTAACAGATCGATAGTAGAGATCATTGAACCACCTGTCGCCAACATAGGATCAACAACCAAGGCAATACGAGAAGGCATATCACTGGCAAGCTTTTCAAAATAAGGAACGGGCTCGAGTGTCTCTTCGTCGCGGTACATTCCTACAACAGAGATACGAGCACTTGGGATATGCTCTAACACGCCATCCATCATACCAAGACCTGCACGAAGAATAGGCACAACCGTGACCTTCTTACCTTTGATCTGCTCAACTTCAACAGGGCCATTCCAACCTTCGATAGTCACGGTTTCAGTTTCAAAATCAGCGGTTGCTTCATAAGTTAAAAGACTACCCACTTCAGCAGCCAGTTCACGAAAACGTTTAGTGCTGATATCACCTTCACGCATTAACCCGATTTTATGACGAACTAAAGGATGTTTAACTTCGACAACTTTCATCTTCTTCTCCTGATTTTTTTACATTACAACAAGCAAATTCAGCAGATTTTAGTGTATTTGTCCGCAATGGAAAACATAAAGTTTTAAAAACCCAATAAATCGTGAGCTATGTCAGGTCTTATATCTGCATTCAACCCCTTTCGAGTGATGACACAAGCTGTTAGAATAGCGCCGAATAAAATCCAATAACAATTCTGTACCCGAGAGGATCTTCGTGAGCACTCCTACCCAACTAAGCTATAAAGATGCAGGTGTTGATATTGACGCCGGAAATGCACTTGTTGATAATATTAAGACTGCCGTGAAACGTACCCACCGTCCAGAAGTTATGGGCAATCTAGGTGGATTTGGTGCTCTGTGTGAGTTACCAACTAAATACAAGCACCCGGTTCTGGTTTCTGGCACCGATGGTGTTGGTACTAAGTTGAGATTAGCCATTGACTACAAAAAACACGATACGGTCGGTATCGATCTTGTTGCTATGTGCTCTAACGATTTAATTGTATCTGGTGCTGAGCCACTTTTCTTCCTCGACTACTATGCCACAGGCAAACTAGACGTTGATGCGGCGACAGCTGTCATTAAAGGTATTGCAGAGGGTTGTGTTCAATCTGGCTGCGCCTTAATCGGTGGCGAAACAGCTGAAATGCCAGGCATGTATGAAGGCGATGATTACGACTTAGCAGGCTTCTGTGTTGGCGTTGTCGAAAAAGCAGACATTATCGATGGCACTAAAGTGGTTGCCGGTGATTCTCTTATCGCACTTGGTGCAAGCGGACCACATTCAAATGGCTTTTCTCTTATCCGCAAGGTACTAGAAATCAGCGGCACAGATCCAGAGCAAGAGCTTGAGGGAAAGGCCTTAATTGACCATCTACTAGAGCCTACAAAAATTTATGTGAAGTCATTGCTTAAACTGATTGAACAATCAGATATACATGCAATGGCACACATCACGGGCGGTGGATTCTGGGAAAATATCCCACGTGTACTGCCTGATGATTGTAAAGCGGTTATCCAAGGTGATTCGTGGCAGTGGCCTAGCATCTTCAACTGGCTAATGGAAAACGGCAACATCGCAGAATTTGAGATGTACCGTACATTCAACTGTGGTGTTGGCATGGTCGTCGCGCTTCCGAGTGACAAAGTTGAAGCCGCGCTTGCATTGCTAAATGCTGAAGGCGAAAAAGCTTGGTTAATTGGTAAAATAGCCAATCGCAATGACAATGAAGAGCAAGTGGAGATCCTGTAATGCCTGTTAGCTGTCGCGTATTAGTCTTGATCTCAGGTAATGGCAGTAATTTACAAGCCATTATCGACGGATGCGATGATAACCTTCAAGCTGGTGTAGTGGGTGTTATCAGTAATAAACCCGACGCTTATGGCCTGATCCGCGCTCACCAAAGTGAGATTGATACCAGCTGTGTAATAGCTTATCAAGACGAAACTCGAATTGAGTATGACGCCAGATTGAAACTTGCTATCGATAAGTACCAACCGGATCTTATTGTACTTGCTGGTTTTATGCGCATACTCAGCGATGAGTTTGTACAAGGCTTTGAAGGAAAGATGATCAACATCCATCCTTCACTCTTGCCTAAGTACACCGGACTGCATACCCATCAACGTGCTATCGATGCCAAAGACAAAGTACACGGTGTTAGCGTGCATTTTGTCACACCAGAGCTCGACTCTGGCCCGGTTATTCTTCAAGCTAAAGTGCCTGTTTATGAAGAAGACACTTGTGAGGTACTTGCACTGCGTGTTAACGAACAAGAGCATGCTATTTATCCTCTGGTCGTTAAATGGTTCAGCCAAAATAGACTAACGATGCTCAATGGTAAAGCTGTACTTGATAGCGCAGAACTAGGCGCAGCAGGTTACGCGGTCGATTAAACGAAATAAAGGTGTGAAAGCACTCATTCTCGAATCTATTCATCTAAAAAAGCTAAGAGGAAACTCTTAGCTTTTTTATTATCCCCGAATTCACATCACCTCATATAACGAAGCCTAATTTTTATCACAAAGCTGTTGTACTCCCGCCTAAATTGGTTTTATATAAAGACAGATAAACAGATCGCTTTCACAGCAATTTTTTCAAACAGAACCGTAAACCGAGAACCATTAATGAAAAATATTATTTGCGACATCGACGGCGTTTTACTGCATGACAATCAATTAATCCCCGGCAGTGACAAATTCATCCAACGTGTGCTTGAGCAAGGTAACCCACTGGTTGTGTTAACTAATTATCCAGTACAGACAGGTAAAGATCTACAAAATAGACTTGGAGCTGCAGGCATTAAGATCCCTGAAGAGTGTTTCTATACCTCAGCGATGGCCACGGCAGATTTTCTGAAACATCAAACGGGCAATAAAGCCTACGTGATTGGCGAAGGCGCGCTCACCCACGAGCTTTACAAAGCCGGCTTTACCATCACCGATATAAACCCAGATTTTGTGATCGTCGGTGAAACCCGTTCTTACAACTGGGAGATGATCCATAAAGCCGCTAAGTTTGTTGCTGAAGGCGCCAGATTTATCGCCACAAACCCAGATACCCACGGCCCATCCTTTAGCCCTGCTTGCGGAGCTCTATGTGCTCCCATCGAGCGTATTACTGGCCGCATGCCTTTTTATGTTGGTAAGCCCAGTTCGTGGATAATTCGTTCAGCGCTGAACCATATCGATGGTCACTCAGACAATACCATCATTATCGGTGACAACATGAAAACCGATATTTTGGCAGGATTCCAAGCAGGTCTTGAAACCGTACTTGTTACCAGTGGCGTCAGCCAACTCAGAGATGTTGAACTAGAACCGTTCAGACCCAATCACATCTTCGCCTGCGCTGGTGACATTGACGTGGTGTAAACAAGACTATAATTGGCAATACTAAGATACACATTTATCAGAACTAAAATCGCCAGTCCACTTGTCAAAGTGGGCCGTTTACATTCATTATGCAACTTACTTTATAGCGAATAGCTAGTCTCTTTACCCTTTGTAAAGGTAAACCAATAATAACAAGAATAGGATGCCCCATGCGATTACTGCTTTCTGTATCGGCCATTGTACTGCTCAGTGCCTGTGGCCAACAAGTAACAGAACCTCAGTCTCAAGTTCAATCACAAATTCAAGTTAATCCCACAGAAAAAACCCAAGTTAAGTTCGATGAAGCCCGATTTCGCGAGGACATTAAAACTCTGTCATCGGATAAGTTTGAGGGACGTGCACCCACCACTCATGGTGAAAAGCTCACTCTTGAGTACTTAACATCGGCTTTTAAAGAGATGGGATTAACCGGTGCAAATAAAGGCGGCTTTTTACAAACCGTCCCTATGGTGAGTTACACCGCAGCTGAAGAGCAAAAGATTAGCCTCGCAGGCATCGAACTTACGCATCGTAAAGATGTGGTTATAGGCAGTCGTCATGATAACGGTGGTGTCGATATTAAAGATGCTCCCTTAGTATTCGTCGGATATGGTATCACTGCACCAGAGTACGATTGGGATGATTATCAAGGTATCGATATGACGGGAAAGATTGCCGTCATGCTAGTCAATGATCCCGGCTTTGCTAGACCAGACTCAGGCCTGTTTAACGGTAAAACCATGACCTACTACGGACGATGGGATTACAAGTATAAAGAAGCGAGTGATCACGGCGCATTAGGTGCGATTATTATCCATGACACCGCGCCAGCCTCTTACCCTTGGTCTGTTGTCGAGAATAGCTGGACAGGTGCGCAGCAAGACTTAGTTCAAAGTAAGGAGCAGCAGGAGAAACGAGTCCAAGTTGAAGGTTGGATCACTTTAGATGTAGCAACACAGCTATTCACTCAATCTGGATTATCATTGCCAGAGATGATGGCTCAAGCTGCTAACGGAGCCCTCAATTTCCCCCTTAAACAAACTGCCAATATTCAATTTGCTAACAAGGCTGAATATGCTGATAGCTACAATGTGGTTGCGACACTACCGGGCAATAAAACCCCAGATGAACAGATCCTCTTTTCAGCTCATTGGGATCATATCGGTGTAGATGCAAGTAAAGAGGGAGATCAAATCTATAATGGTGCACTTGATAATGCCTCTGGCACCGCGGGTATTTTAGAGATAGCGCGTCAATTTGCCCAACAAGCCCAAAATGGTCATCCATCAGATCGCTCTATCACCTTTATCGCTACCACAGGTGAAGAGCAAGGATTGCTCGGCTCTCGTTACTACGTTGCCAATCCGCTCTACCCTATCGACAAGTCAGTTGCGGTATTTAACCTCGACAGCACCAATATCTATGGCAGAACCAGTGATTACACCATTGTCGGTAAAGGTAAGTCGGAACTCGAGGAGTACCTTATTAAGGCATTAGAACCACTACAGCGCACAGCAAAAGCTGAGAAGCATCCTGAATCTGGTGGTTTTTTCCGCTCAGATCATTTCAGCTTTGCACAAAAAGGCATTCCAGCAGTCTTTGCCGGCGGTGGCAGCCAACCGATCGATGAAGCCACCAGCCAATACAAAGCTAAGATGAAGGCAATAATGAAGGGTTGTTATCACAACACCTGTGATGAATACCGAGACGATTGGGATCTCAGTGGTGCGCTAGAAGATATAGGCGTTTATTTCGACGCGGCTCACGCACTGGCTAACAGTAATGACTGGCCTGGTTACTATGAAGGAACCGAATTTCATAGTCTGCGAGCCGCCAAATTAACCAAAGCTCAAACCACTGCAAAAGCAGAGGAGTAACGCTTAATTTTTAGCAACAAAACACGCCTAGCCTAGCTGGGCGTTTATTTTCAAACACTTCATCATTAAAAAATATCTTTTTCGCAACTTTTCAAACTACTAACTATCGATTATCAAAAGATAAATTAAAGAAGCCTCAACAACCAAAAAAAACACATTCATCATTAAATTCGTGCTTAAACTAGAGATTCAATAACATCATCTTTATAAAAATAAATTAAACAACGCATCTTAACCATTTTTACCGATGATTTATCATTTTAATATTTGGCAAACTCAACATTTAATGGCACAGTAATACTTAATTGAGATTTACACCGTTTTTTGGAGCTAGCCTATGTGTTCAATATTCGCCATTTTAGATATAAAATCAGACTCAATGCCTCTACGCCAAGTGGCGCTGGAAATGTCTAAACTGATGCGTCATCGCGGTCCTGATTGGTCTGGTATCTACAACTGTGATAAAGCTATTCTTGCCCATGAGCGACTCGCTATCGTTGATATTGAACATGGTGCTCAACCCCTACTTAGTGAGAATGAGAACATCATTCTTGCCGTTAACGGTGAAATTTATAACCATAAAGAACTCAAAGCTGAGTTAGGTGATAAATACAGTTATCGAACTAACTCTGACTGTGAAGTGATCTTGGCTTTGTATCAGGAATATGGCACCGAATTTTTGGATAAACTCAACGGTATTTTTGCTTTCGTTTTATACGACAAGGCCAAAGATTGCTACCTGATTGGCCGTGACCACATTGGTATTATTCCTCTCTATACAGGTCTAGATTCCGAAGGTAACTTCTATGTTGCCTCTGAAATGAAAGCGCTTATGCCAGTGTGTAAGACCATTGAGGAATTCAAGCCAGGGCATTACATGATTAGTGATAAAAGTAGCTCTGATGGTTATGTCCAGTATTACCAACGAGATTGGAGAGAGTTCGAGGCAGTGAAAGATAACCCTGCTAGTATCGATGATCTAAGAGAGGCATTAGAAGCTTCAATAAAGCGTCAGCTAATGTCTGATGTACCTTATGGCGTATTACTCTCTGGCGGTTTAGATTCATCAATTATCTCAGCAATCACTCAAACATTCGCTAAGCGTCGTATTGAAGATGATGGTGAAAGCGGCGCTTGGTGGCCACAACTTCACTCATTTGCCGTGGGCCTTGATGGAGCACCAGATTTAATTGCAGCTAAAAAAGTCGCCGATGCCATAGGCACTATCCATCACGAGATCACCTTTACTTTTCAAGATGGAATCGATGCGATTAAAGATGTAATCTATCACCTTGAAACTTATGATGTAACCACCATACGTGCTGCAACGCCTATGTATTTAATGGCGAGAAAGATTAAGGCTATGGGGATCAAGATGGTGTTGTCTGGTGAAGGTGCTGATGAGCTATTTGGCGGCTACCTTTATTTCCATAAAGCACCCAATGCTCAGGCGTTTCATGAGGAATTGGTGCGTAAACTCGACAAGCTCCACTTGTTTGATTGCCTACGAGCCAATAAGGCGATGGCTGCTTGGGGCTTAGAGGCTCGTGTTCCCTTCCTTGATAAGGAGTTTATTGATGTGGCAATGCGCATCAATCCAGAAGCTAAGATGTCTAAAGATGGCAAAATTGAGAAGCATATTCTACGTCAAGCCTTTGAGCATAAGTTACCCAAAGAGGTGGCTTGGCGTCAAAAAGAGCAGTTCAGCGATGGTGTCGGTTACTCTTGGATCGATGGTTTAAAAGAATTAGCCGCTGAGAAAGTGGATAATCTAAAACTGGTCAATGCCAAATACAAATTCCCATACAACACTCCAGAGACTAAAGAAGCCTACTATTACCGTTGTTTCTTCGAAGAATACTTCCCACTTTCGAGTGCAGCAGAAACAGTACCGGGAGGAAAATCAGTGGCATGTTCAACCCCAGAAGCATTAGCCTGGGATATTAGTTTACAGGGAATTATAGACCCATCTGGTCGTGCCGTTCAATCGGTTCACGAAAGCGCTTACTAAAGCTCATTTAACCAGATAACAGGGTGGTGACCTCGTCACAACCCTGTTATCTGCAGTACTTAACAACAACCTAAACACACTATTTATCCAAAGTCCTCCCTCTAGATAATGCACTAGAATTAACCAACTAACCTTAATGTTTTACATAACATAAAGGTTAGTTAATAGGTAATCGTGAAATATTACGCTGCATATGAAGAAAGTCGATTGTACTTAACGGCTTGAAGAAATATCGTCCCTGAGCAAAATCACAATGATGGTCTTGCAAGAAGACTAACTGGCTATTACTATCCACTCCTTCGGCAATCACCTTAATATTAAGAGAGTGAGCTAGCTCTATGATAGTAGAGGCGATGGTTCTGTAAGACGGATCGACATCTAACTCAGCAATGAAAGAGCTGTCCAATTTAATCACATCAATGGGTAATTGTTGCAGGTATTTAAAACTTGAATAACTACTTCCAAAGTCATCAAGACTTATCGACATGCCCATATTATGCAATTCAAAAATAGTGTTCTTTGCGACCTCTTTATTGATCAAAAATACAGCTTCAGTGATCTCTATGATAATATAGTCTGACACTTTAGGGTATTTAATGAGATTCTTTTTCAAATTCTCAATAAAGTCTTGCGATAGAAAGTGGATCGGAGAGATATTAATTGTCAATTTTTGTAACCGTTTTGTCGCGACCATTCGTTCTACCTGCTTAGCGACTAGCTCAATAGACAGTTCCCCTAGTTGGATAATTAATCCGCTCCCCTCAGCCATTGAAATAAACTTTTTAGGTAATAGTACTCCTTTTTGTGGATGCTTCCAGCGGATCAACGCTTCTGCAAAAATGATGTTTCCCGATAGAAGGTCAATAATTGGCTGAAAATACATGAAAAATTCATTTTTAGTAATAGCTTCACGGAGATCAGCACTTAGCTCCGTTTTTTCTATGTTCTTATTAATATGTTCCTGTTCACAAAATTGAAAACCACTGCCTATATGCTTATCAGCTTTTGCCTTGTACATGGCTAAATCTGCATTAATCATCAGCTCTTCACGGTTCGAGCCATATTCAGGGTAAATCGCAATCCCCATGCTCAGTTTAGGTATAATCTGATTCGTTTGATAATAAAATGGTCTAGAGATAGCTTCTATTATCTGCTCACACTTGTTGACCACATCTTGACGACGTCTGATATTGGTTAAGACAATTGAAAACTCGTCCCCCCCTAATCTAGCGACAATATCATTATCTCTGAGGTTTAATTTGAATTGATTGGCTATATGTTGTAAAAGATGATCGCCCGCGCAGTGTCCTAAAGTGTCATTAACTTGTTTAAAATCATTAAGATCAATTAATATTACAGCAATATTATCGCCGTCGTTCTCGGCATGAGTAATTGCGATATCTAACTCTTGATTATATAAGACTCTATTTGGCACCATAGTGAGATGATCATAGTGAGCCATTTTTTCTACTAGTTTTGAATTTTCAACTCGCTCATCAATGTCGCTAAAAGAGCCAGCAATCCTGACTACCTCACCTTTATCATTCCATACTGCCTGACCGACAATCCAAAACCATTTATATCGACCTTCACGAGTGAGCACCCGACATTCAAAGTCAAAAGCCTTATTATTCCTTAAATGATTTTTTAATACACGTAACAGAGGTTTCTTATCTTCATTATGGATTAGCGAGAAGTTTTTAAGGCCAATAAGCAACTCCTCCTTGGTATAACCGAACAGGGCAATAAGTCGTTCACTGAAAAACCAAACATCATCGATTACATTTTTTTCCCACACTCCCGCACTTGTTGCCTTCATCGCTAATTGAAATCTTTCCTTAGCATTTTTATGAGCCTGACTCTCAAGCTCCGCATTAATTTTAGCTTTCTCCAATTCACTAGTACGAATTTTAACCATTTGATCGAGTTGTTCATTGATCTGCTGAAGCTTCTGGTTAGTATTCCATAGCTCTTTACTCTTTTCTGTCAGGATCTGCTCCGCTTGCTTACGGGCGCGTCTCTCCCGATCTATCCTTCGAAGAAAAATGAGTTCCCGATCCTCCATTGCACTCATGCTAAAATAGGGGTACGAGTGATGTTAAATATGACATCAGTTTCTGAGTCTATAGTTTCAGGCGTTCGAATAATCTCAAAGTTTTCTTTAAAATAGTCTGCACAACCATCGAGCAATCCCTCGGCAAAAGTGGCAAAGGGACGGTTAGATTGATAATGCAGGCGAATGACATCATCACCTAAACGCTCACAGCTAAATTTAGGTAACTCAGCTTGAGGATAAAGCTTGTAAACTTCGACATGGATATAGCTGTCTATCTTGGAAAGAAGATCAAAAGAATCAGTTATTTCACTGGCAATCTCAGGATGCCCTCCTATTAGTTCGGCAAATAGTTTTTTACCAAATAATCTCACCAATTCATTTACTGGAACCGAAGATATCTCACTTAATTTAGCTACCAGTTGGAGCAGTTCTTCGTGATCATAACTACCAACAGATGTGTATATCCCTTCACTATCTAAATCACATGACTCAAATAAGGAATCTAAGGTTTCATAACCAAACTCATCTTCAATTAGTTCAACAAACCCTGTAAAAACCATACCCATCATAGCGTTAACCTTATTTCCCAATACTTAAGTCCGCTTTCTATGAACAAACGGTAGACCCGCTGATTAATTATTATCAAAGAAAGGAAACTGAAATAGATTTAATATATAAAAAGTATAGTCGCTAGAGACATTGTCGCTTTTTCACCTGCATTTTATGTCGATTTTAGTTATATAGCCAAACTACTTAAGAATGTTCGTTTCAGAGACTTTGTGCAAGTTCAACTCTAGGCGTATTAGTTTTAGAATTATGGAGTTACCTTGAAAGAAAGGGGTCCGAAGAGCAGCTAAAATAGTAAGGCTTTCACCTCGCTATTTTCAACAAAGTTATCTACAAGAGAGAACTATTCAGACCAAACGGCAAACTCATTAGCATTTGGATCTTAAAATGAAATCCTCGCCCACCGGGAAACGTAAAGATAGATTTAGAGATTATGCCACCATGCTATTTGCCTATCTCCAGCGACATCTCCAAAATCTGGGAGTAGAGAACGACCAACACACAGCCACTTTCTAAGTTAACGAATAAAGGAAGCCGAAGCTCCCTTTTCTTACTCATCAATTTCTTGTTTGGAATAATATTAGATATTTAACATGGCCGCAATTAAACCAATAATACCGCCAAACACTCCGCCCCAAACCACTAGCCAGCCTAAATGTTCTCGGATCATCTCTTGAATGATATCCTTAACTAGATCAGGTGTTAACTCATCCAATCTTTGAGTAACAATTTCGCTCACTTTAGTGCGCATATCAGCCAATACATCTGGGCGTTCAAGCTCATTCTTAAGTAGATTCAGAAAGTCCTCACTCTGAGACATCTCAACCAGTGATTGTTTCATCTTCTCAATAAAGGGCTCTTTCAGAGGAGTCATCGCTTCACTGCCGCCAAACATTGCTAACATACCGCCTAATGATGATTGCTCAACCGTAATCACTAACGCATCAAACGCGGGAGTCATGTCGACTTTCTCAATAACGGGTTGCAAATTGATATGGGACTGGGGCCCATCTGAAGACAAAAAACGGTCAATATTCTCATCGGTAAAAAATTGCTTCATCATCAAATTTGAGATCCCGACTTTAAACTCTTCAAAACGAGTTGGGATCACACCGGAACCATACAAGCCTGGCACTTTTTCAAAAAGCATGTGTATCGCTAACCAGTTGGTAACGGCACCAGAAAGTGCAAATAATCCAACGCTTAATAATATAGGCGATGCTAATAAATACCCAGATACAACCAAAACGGCAGCGATAAAATTAGTTATTACACTCTTGTTCAATCTCTTGCTCCAACATATATAAAAACAATCCAAGAATACCTGAGTTATATCAATACCCTCTTAGAATGTCATAAAGTAAAAAACAACGCATGATATCATAGGGATGTTAGCTTTTATCAATTCAGAGATTGGCAACCACTAAATAAGTAAAAAAACAGCCCCTTCAATCTTATCTCGGCGCACTGCCACAACTTGAGTCTCATCGGCTAACTCTTTCGCTTTAGCAATCAAAGCTGCTGCAATCCCCATACCTCGAAATTCATCAGCCACATATAGATCATCAAAATACCATAACGGTCTTAGTAAAATTGAAGAATACGAGGGGAACAATTGAATAAAACCAACTGGAACATTTGCTTTAAAAGCCAGAAAAATGACTGAATCATTCTCAAAAAGCCGAGCTTGAATGAAAGCGGTACAATCACTCTGATTACTCTCTTTTCCCAAACACATCCGATAATCATTAAATAAAGTAGCGAGTGAATTCAGATCATCAATAATTGCAATTCTTATGTACATATTCATCCTTTGAAATTTACTGCCATAATTAGCAAAGAGTGTAAAGGTACTATAGTTCAAACAGTTATTGAACTAATACTAACAACTCCCCCATGAATTACATAACCTTAACTGACGCAATGACTTAACATGATCAAAATAAATCTATCTCTCATACCATTTAAAACCCACAAAAGCTGAACTACACTTTAATTCTGACAAGGGCTGCAGTGCCTTACTCAACGCTTAAACAGCTTATGTTATTTAATTAGAGAATCGTATTCATACTGAGCTGTAAAGAGCCCCTTTTCATCAGCATCACGACCACTCGTTCACATCATTTATCGTTAAGGAGATGAGTATGCAGTCACCATATAGCACCCCTGGAGCATTAGGATGGCATGAATTAACCTCTAACGCTTGTGAGGATGCATTTGAGTTCTATAGTGAAGTATTTGGCTGGACATTTAAAACCATGCAAACATCACATGGCCCCTATCATATTATTCAAAACAACGGGAAAAAAATAGGCGGAATAGCACCTAACCCGTGTCCAGAAGAAGAGAGTCACTGGACGAGTTATGTCACAGTAAAAGATGTTGATGAAGTAGCGATAAAAGTCAAATCTTTGGGAGGAGAACTGATTTATGGCCCGGAAGATATTCCAGAAGTTGGTAGGCTTTGCTGGATAAAAGACCCTCAAGGAGCCATCATAGCGGCCATCACTTACCATAATAAAGAAAAGTGATGAATTTATAACCGTGCACGGGAGGAAATTCTCAAGTCTTTGTAGTCATAAGTGAGGGCATGGATCCTATCGAGTGGTGTGCCATTCAAAAGTATTAACTGTTGCCCTTTGGTCATAAAGCTAGGTTCTCCACATAAAAACACACGTTGTGGTGAATCTGGCAATATATGATCATCAAATTTATGAATACTCATTGCTATTTCAAACGGATCGCCAGTCTCAACTCTTGTAAAACTCGACTCATATTCACCCATTTGCTCAACGCAAGCTAAATAGTTCATATTTCGATGCTCTAGCATCAATTTTAATAGCTTACTGTGATGATAAAGATCTACAACATTTCTGGCTCCATGATAGAGGTATATCTTTCCTTTATGACCCAGAGATAAGGCATCACGTACTATTCCATATACAGGTCCAAGACCTGTACCTGTGCCAATTAATATTAAGCTGTCATTTTTATACTCAGTCTTATAACAACAATCTCCCCAAGGCCTTTGGATTAATAAGTTTTCACCTACACTAGCATGATTAAATAACCAATCGCTAAATTGTCCGTTGTATTTTCTGCGTATGTGTAACTCTATTAATTTTGAATCCGGATCATTCGTAATAGAATAACTGCGAGTGAGTCCATCAAATCGCCGTAGATTTATATACTGTCCTGCGCTATGACGGAACTCCTCAGTAGGCTTTACAAGTATTTTAACCACCGATTCAGACAGATATTGTTTTTCATGTATATGGGCCGTGATAAACAAATTCTGCGCTAAAATTGATTTAAGCTTCTGCTCAGGAGTGGGTTTGCACTGGCAAGACAGATATATGCATCGGATTTGAGATCAGCCGTCAGTCCCCTTTGCGCTCCAGCGGGAAGAACACCGTCCATATGTTGCACTAAGCAGGTTTTACACGATCCTTTTCTACAGGAGTAGTTGACTGAATGGCCATGACGGATCAAGGCATCAAGTACCGTTTCACCTTCGATGGATTCAACACTTTGTTCATCAAAATAAAATCGTGTCATCGTTAAAGGTCGTCCAATCCGCTAATTTGTTAGTATTTACTTCAAAAGACGATATGAAACTATTCGAAGTAATTGATAATAGGTATTTATATCCTATTAAGTTAGGTAAAATACACCTCATTAAAGATCTATATGCAATAAGGTAAGTATGTCCGTTAAAGCCAAAAAAGCGATAATGTTTAGTCAAATGTATCGCCAACTTCCTCGGTATCAACAATATTTAAGTATCGTTTTAGTGGTTTATCTCTCCTTTATTATCCTACTCGGGGTAATCATTCCCTACATTGCCTTGCAACAGATCCCTACTCAGCTAAGTTCTTTGACAAAAAGGCCTGTCAACTTAGCTGATGTGTCAATTAATCCATTTAATCTGCACGTTTCATTAACGGATCTGCACCTCTTTGAAGAAGATAAAACAAACTTTACCGGATTTACTGAACTCAGCTTTGAATTCAGCTTTTGGCACTCCCTTGCTAATGGCGCTATAAGTGTCAAGGATGTCACATTAACTCGCCCTTACCTGCTAGCCGAACGATTAAGTCAAAATGAGGGGGCTAAATTTAATTTCTCTGATATCATCAATGAACTAACGAAAAAGAGAACACAGCCAAGCACTGTCGAAACGACTCCCTCTGCACTCCCCCATATCATGGTAGATAAGTTAGCCATTGTCAGTGCTAGCGTTAAGTACACTGACATCCTAACGGATAGCCAATTAAACTACCCTGATATCAATCTTAGTATCAAAGGTTTTGACACATTAAAAGAGATAAATAGCCAACAAGATGCGTCGAATCGATTTTCAATCCGTTTACGGGGCAAAAATGGAGGCGAGATAGCCACTCAAGGTCAACTTCAACTATCACCATTAAACGTCATTGGTGCCGTACAGTTAAATGCTATCGATTTACCAGATTTTTGGTCATTTATCGCTGAAGAATTTCAAGCTCATTTAGACTCAGGAAAATTTGATTTCAGCACTGAATTTGCATTATTAAGCAAACCTGATTCAATCGAACATCCAATTGAACTCACGACCAGTAATGGGCAATTTGCACTAAGAGATATAATTTTTACTCATGACAAGCGTTCTTTACTCTCCTTACCACTATTTTCCGCCGAGAATATAACCTTAGACCTTAGCCATAAGCTGGTAAAAGTCTCACGCCTTTATAGTGAAAACTTTACCTTAGTTAGCCGAATTACAGCGGATGGACTCGATCTTGTCCCGCTTTTCATGCCTAACGTCATCTCGACTCAGGTAACTAAACAGACACAAAAGCAGGCAACACAGCACATAGCTCCAAAAAAAATCAACAGTGAAGATACACCAGCAAGTGTTAAACCGGTGCTTCCTGAGACTGATAAGCCAGCGGCTAAGACTGAACAATTGTGGTCAGTGATTGTCGATAAGGTTGAACTAAAAGATTTCGATATCAAGGTCAATGAAAGCTTAGTGTCGAACGACACTTTGTGGCAGATTGCACCACTCAACCTTGTGACAAGTAAAGTCTACTCTGATCTACGTGATCCAGTACAATACAAACTCGATTTTTCCATCAATGATCAAGGCAAGTTTGAGTCTAACGGAGAGCTAGATCTTAAGCTGCAACAAATAGACAGTACGGTTCAACTCACTGATTTCTCGTTACCACAGCTACAAGCTTATCTGGCTCCTTATCTGAACGTCAGCCTTGAACAAGGGGAGTTAAGTATTGAAGGGCAAGTAAAAGCCAGTTCAATCGATGACATTCTCTTTGTTGGCAACGGTGCCATAGAAGAGCTATTAATCAAGGATAATGTACAGAATAAGACGCTATTAAAATGGCAATCGATGGCGTTAAGCCAGATTAATTTAGATCAAAACCAGCACCTGTTATCGATCGATGCAATAGACTTTGTTAAACCCTACAGCCGACTGATCATTGCAGAGGACAAAAGCACCAATATAGGAGGCTTACTGATTGCGCAGCCTAAGAGCAACGAAAAGCAAGCTCTGGTAACGACACTCGATAAGCCTGAAACAGATGAGCTCCAACTCGTTATCGGTAAACTCAGTTTTAGCAAAGGGTCTACCTTCTTCGCTGATAACTCACTTACCCCAAATTTTGCCGCCAGTATTGAGCAATTAGAAGGGGAGATAAGTCAACTTTCCTCAATATCAACCACTCCTGCCAAGGTTGATATCAAGGGAAAGATAGATAAATATGCACCGGTCACCCTCAAAGGAGAGGTAAATCCATTAATGGAGATGCCTTACCTGGATTTAGCCCTTGAATTTGCACATGTCGAGCTGACCTCAGTTAATCCATATTCAGGTACTTATGCTGGTTACTATATTGAAAAGGGCCAGCTCTCCTTAGATCTTAATTATCAATTAAAGGATAATCAGTTACAGGGCAGTAACCACATGGTAGTAGACCAGCTCACTTTGGGAGAACCTAGCGATAGTAGCTTAGCCACTAGCCTACCCGTCACGCTAGCCATCGCTCTACTACAGGATAGGCACGGTGTTATCGATCTTGGACTTGAAGTATCAGGAGACCTCAGTTCACCAACGTTTAGCTTCGGCAGCATTATTTTAAACGCCTTTACCAATGTGATAACTAAAACCGTCACAGCCCCTTTCAGTCTACTTTCAGGGTTATTTGGAGATGATGAATCTCTGAATCGTATAGAGTTTGAGCCGGGTTTAGCTGTGATTAGCGATATAGAAGCATCTAAGCTCAGCACACTAACTAACGCACTAATAGAAAGGCCAAAGTTGACCTTAAATATTAAAGGGGCAATAGAGCTAGTTAATGACACCCGTGAATTTAAATCTTTAATACTAAGGAAAAAACTCGCTAAAATAAGTAAGGTTGAACTCAACGCAGTACCAAGGTCATTGACGGCAAATAATTTTCCCACCCAAGGCCCTTTATCACAAGCCCTTATCTCTCTTTTCGAGAGTGACGTTGGCGGTATCGCCAATGATATCAAAGTACAAATAATGGCAGAAAATAAACAAAATGAGAGTTTGATAAATAAAGAATCAATAAACACTCAATGGCATATCGCCCTGTACAATCAAGTACTAAACCACCAGCAGGTCAATGAACAGATGCTAGGGAATTTAGCCAGTGAGCGAGCCTTAGCCGTTAAGGCTCATCTTGTGGATACCAATAAGCTGCCTCCTTCACGGATCTTCTTACTCGATAGTCGTATTGATATTAACCAAGGCGCAGAAGAAGCAATCTTGACCTTAGGCGCAGAATAAGCGTTTAATCTTGCTCTTGCATGGGTTACACTCTGGCCGATTTCGATTCTATCAGAGGTAATCCATGTTTATTGTTCGTTGGTTTTTAGGTCGCATAATCTTACTGCTCAACTTTATCTTCACACCGAAGAAGTATAAACGTCCTTTGGATGAACAATCAGTGATAGATACAGCGACTCAGCAGTTAGCTCTATATCAATATAAAGCCTGTCCCTTTTGCGTAAAAGTTCGCCGTGCAATGCGCAGACAAGGTTTAAACATCGCAACCTTAGATGCTAAGCAAGATCCTCATAAAAGCACGCTAGTGGCTCAAGGTGGGCAGGCAAAAGTGCCATGCTTGCGTATCGAAGAAAATGGTGAAATCCGTTGGATGTACGAATCTTCAGATATTATCAACTATCTGGATAAACGATTTGCGTAACAAACACTTAAATTAAACAAAAAGCGACCTAACGATCGCTTTTTGTTTAAAGTAAACACTGGCTAATCTTCAGCCATCATACCTTTGAACACCCGATCCTGATAACTCACCAAGCCTAGTATTTTACCATTTTCAATCACTGGCGCTTTTGAAGCCCCGAACGGTTCAAATAGTCGATAGCAGTAACTAAACACGCAAGAATCATAAAAATAGAGCAAAGAGACCAATCATTAATTCTCTGCGTACTCATACAGCGTTCAATTGGCCAGTGAATCTAAGTTAATTGTGAGTTATGCTGCAGTAACTATATAGGCAATGTCGTGGTTAAATACGCTGTTCTAGTTTCAGCAATGCTCTAACACACAAGGATTACGACCAACATAATAAGAAAATATATGCTTAATTATAAAATAGCCATTTTACTTTCATTCACACTCATGAGTGCCTGCGCGAGCAAGAAAATCGATCCCAGTGATTTCAATCTTGATGTGAAAGACCGCTTCAGTACAAACATTAAAGGTGATGGTATTAAGCTTTTCACCTATAAAGCCCAACTTGCCACTTTGGATGACTCAGACATTCTACTGCCCCACAAAGAACGTGTTGATCAAGCTAAACGAGCACGTTCTGATAAACGTTATACACAACCAGATCTTAATGACTGGACCCAACAAATAGAGTTAGGCCTCTCAAAGACCTTAGACATGACAGGTTTTTGCCGAGAAGGCTTTATGGAGCTAAGCCGAATTATTGAAGTGGGAAGAGCTGAGATCCGTGGTGAATGTAACGAAGGAGCCACCGAAGCAGATAAGCAAAAACTCTCTGCAACTAAACAGAACTCAGGTTAACACACAAGAAAATGCATATTTTATGGCTTGCAGTAACAGATTGAGTTAAAATCCGCACCCAGTTTACAATCTGCTGCATAATAGCGGCAGATTTATGCAGCATTTTGGTAGAGAGTTTATGAACAGAAAACAGAAAATGATTAAGATGACGGCGAAACGTGCCAAGGCTCGCTTGAACAAACATACAGCTCCTACAATCAAAAAGTATGTATCTAAGGGTGATCGTGCTAAAGCACTAGCTCAAGAGCAAGCAGAAGCCGCACTATCAAGTAACAAGCCTAACGACGAAGTGCGAAGTGATGCCGAAGAGACTCAAGATATTAATATTGAGTCAAGCGATACAACCCAAGCTTAGCCACTGGTTTGCTAAAGTGAATAAAAAAGAGAGCTTGGCTCTCTTTTTTATTCACAAACTTTAAATAGAAATCAGCTCATTTTATCGTTAGATGGCGTAGTGAAGCGTCCCTCTTCTCTACTTACTTCACCGTCTTGCTCTTCAGTCAACTGTGCCATCTGAGCACATGACGATGAAAGTGGATTTGTACTATTTGGGCTTAACTCAGTATCAAGCACCTCATTATTATCACTTAAAGGCGATGGTGCTAACGTTGTTACCTTCACTCTTTCAACTAAGCGGAATGCAGTATAAACACCGAAAATGGCAAAGATGATAGCACCAATTACTTGTCCCACCAGTACCCCATAAACACCGCCCCACTGTGCACCAAAGTAAACAAATGGAATCGTCCCTACCGTCGCTTTACCAATATTAAAGAACGTTGAATACTTGGGCTTACCTAAGTTATTAAATGAAGCATTGGCGACAAATAGTGCACCAGAGAAAACAAAGAACACGGCGATATAAGTACAGAAGAATCTAATAATCTTCGCGCTATCTCCCTTCAGGTCAAATATCGAGATTATCTGATCTTGAAGCAACATTAAGATCAAAGAAACACCAATGACATACAGGGTACAAAACTGCAGCGCCTTCATTAAACTCTCTTTTACACGGCCAAATTCATGGGCTCCATAGTTCTGACCGATAATGGGACCTACCGCGCCAGATAATGCAAATATCATCCCAAAGCAGACCGGGATTAATCGGCCTAATACTGCCCATCCAGCAACATAGCCATCCCCAAAATCTGCAATGGTACGAGTCACAACAGCATTACCAATAGGCGTGGCTACATTGGTTAATATAGCTGGACCTGCAATAGCAAAAATAGTATTAAGATCGGTTTTAAAGCTTTGAAACTCAAACTGACCAAACAGTTTATGTTTTACTATCACCCCTCGCGCCGCAATAATGAAGACACCTGCTCGAGCCAATACAGAAGCCACTGCAGCTCCCTCTATACCCATCCCTAATGCAAAAATAAAAATAGGATCGAACACTAAATTTATCCCCCCTCCTGCTAAGGTTGACATCATGGATAACTTGGCATCTCCCACAGCTCTAAGTGCAGCACCGAGTGCCATTGCAAGACAGATAAGCGGCAAAGAAGGCACTAAAATATAGAGATAACCTGAAGCCAGCTCCGCTGTGTGTCCGGTAGCCCCCACTAAAGCAAGCAACTCAGGAATGAAGAAAGTGACTATGGCTGACACCAATATCGATATCAATAGCGTCACTACTGCACTGTTTAGCAGCAGTCGCTTGGCCACATCCATCTGTTTAGCGCCAATAGCCCGTGAAACCAGAGCACCAAGTGCAATCGATAAACCAATACCAATTGAAGTCGTAAAAAAAGAGATAGTACCAGCATAACCTATGGCAGCAGCAAGCTCCTGCTCACCAAGCAGGCTCAAGAAGAAAATATCAATCAAATCGACCACAAATAATGCCGAAATACCGACAGCGGCAGTTGAACTCATCACTAGGATGTGACGCATTATCGAACCTTGAACAAATTTAGCTGTGGTCATCTCTATCCTTGTTCTTATCTATTAGTTTTTGTAGGTACTATATTTTTACTTCCAACTCACTTCCACAGCTATCACAGAAATCTGCATTGTTTTCATGGCCTGTTTTTAAGCAGTTACTGCAGCGACGATTGTCTTTACTGCGTCCCATCTCTTGTGAGATTTCTGCCGTTAGGATACCTGTAGGTATAGCGATAATCGAATAACCTATCAACATAGTGAATGCAGCAATCGCTTGACCTAAGCTGGTCTTCGGGGTGATATCCCCATACCCCACCGTTGTGATTGTCACTATGGTCCAGTAAATAGACTTAGGGATCGAAGTGAAGCCATTAGCAGGCCCTTCGACCGAATACATTATCGCACCTAATACCATAACAATAAGACTGACAGAAAAAAAGAAGATAAACACCTTACGACTAGACTGAAACATAGCCCTAAGCAATACATTACCTTCACTAAGATAGCGTATTAATTTAAGTACTCGGAAAATTCTAAATAGTCGCAAGACACGGATCACCAAAGTAAAATTCGCCCCTGGGAAAAACAAAGCCAAATAACTAGGCAGAATAGACAGCAGATCAACGACGCCATAGAAACTTCTTACATACTGAATAGGTTGAGCCGAACAATAGAGTCGCAGTAGATACTCAATGGTGAATATAATGGTAAAACACCACTCTAATACTCTTATTAACTCCCCATACTCGTTATGTAAAGCCGCGATTGTATCAAGAAGTACTAAAGTGACACTCAGGATAATACAAACAATTAACCCAATATCAAAGTAGCGACCTAGACGAGTATCTGTACCGAATATGATCCTCCTAAGCTTGAGTCTTATTGTGTTATCCAGATTGACTTGCTTGTCTTGTTGCATGAGAACTCACTTACCTAACATTTATACTGCACATTTTGTCACTATCATACCAATGTGAGTATTTCAGTCATACCTAAAATTCGATTTAGAGGCCATACTTAAGGTACTATAAATATCCCTAAGCCCGCTTATTGAGTCTTATCACCATATGCATAAAATTGTCACCTTTTTAACGTTTATCGTTTGCATGAGTTTACCTCCACTTTGCAATGCTACGAGTTCGATGCAAAATTCTCCTAGCAGCTCTGGTACACCTACCTTAGGGAGAATAGATCTTGTGGTCGTGACCAAATCTACTTCAAAAATGGCATTAATGCGTAATGGTAAAATCATGCGCCAATACCGTATCGCTTTAGGCGACCGGCCAGAGGGGCATAAACTTAAAGAGGGCGATCAAAGAACCCCAGAGGGACGGTATATTTTAGATTATAAGAAGTCTAACAGTGCCTATTACCGTGCGATCCATATCTCATACCCTAACGATGAAGATAAGTTAAGAGCCAGCGCATTAGGCATTAGCCCAGGCGGGCAAATCATGATCCACGGACAAAACCCCAACTCATCGCTAACACCACAAGAAGCACAAAAGTTTAATTGGACTAACGGTTGTATCGCTATCACTAACAAACAGATGGATGAACTTTGGGCCTCAATTGAACCTGGAACCCCGATTGAGATCTGGCCTTAAATACCCAAAACTAAACCATTAGTCTCTTGATTCTATCGACTATTTTTGCTGATATAGCGATGTTAACTCACTTGTAATAAAGAACTTAAAAAATGACCAATACGCTCACCCTAGCAAGCTTACAAAAAACCTGGCCTGACTTTTCTCGTGATATTCACCATTTTTTAGAGGAACTTGGCTTAGATTATTTAGGACTTGAGTGCGATCATTGTGCGCTGAGAGTAAACAGCTTTTTTGTGGCAGAGACGCTTACTGAAGCGTTTTGCTCTGATGGTACTATTATCTCAAATAATATTATTAATGGCCGTCCTATCTTAATCATCGAACTCAACACACCTTTACAGTTAGCTGACTTCAAAATCGATTGTATCGAACTTCCTTATCCAGGCTGTAAACACTATCCAGTCGAAGGTTGGGAACACATCGAATTGGTACTCCCCTGTCCGGCCACCAGCTGTGACGAGCTAACTAAAGCGCTCATTAAGAAAGTGCCACATTTAGCGGGTGTTATTGAAAATAAAACAGCAATAAAGGTTAAATTAAGCTCACCATCAGGTGAACATGAGCGTCTTGCAAACCCTACCATAGCCTTCAAAAAGGGCAATCTCTGCATTAAGATTCATCCACACGGGATTAAAGAAGTGATTGAATCAGAATGTAACAATACTGCTCTGTAGCATTAGCATCTTGATCATTGCATTTAGTCTTTCGCTCGAAGCGAAAGACTAAATGGATTCAGGAGCTTGAGTCGCTCATGGAGCGGTTACCAAGAAGCTTTATTGATCTTGCTTAAATTATTACACGATTTTGAACAGTAACAGATACTCGTAAAGGCTATCTCACTGCATTAAACGACAAGACTTTATTTAGCTTTACCAAACACCTGCCCTAGTTTGTACAATTTATCCTCTTCCGTTACAAAAATATCGATGTCGTTCCGTTCAAATAACATTATCATATCGGAACCGCCAAACAGGAAATTACCGAATTCATCACCTTTATTCAGATAATCGCCTTCATCTACGCTGAAATTACAAGATGAAATAACATCCATGCCGATAGGCAAACAAGCAACTAGCCCTATTGGAGAGTCGAGTACCAATAGACCGCGCTCCTGTGAGAACTGATAATCGGTACCGTCAGTGGCTCCCAAATGTCCCTGTTCATCTCTAGTTACATTGGCAAATACATCTCCGGAAATCAGCTTTCTCTCTAAGATAGTGCCTCGTACCGGTGTATGATATCGATGATAAGTCAACACGGTCAGGTAGCTATGAGTAAAGATTCCGTTTTTGAATCTGTCTGCATATTTAGTATGCTTTAACAATTCATCAATACTGTAAGTATTACCTTTGGATACGGTAATGGTGTTAATTTCACTTATTTTCCAAGTGCCCTTGTATACGCTGTCCGCTGGCACAGTGATCACATTATCATCGGCCATGTTCTTGTGAATTTCGTCCGGATCTTCCTTCGGGTTAGGAGCAAGTCCTGTGGCAGCATTCTCATAGGGTAATGTCTTAGCACCGATGGGACGTTTACCGGGTTTAATATGTCTGCAGAAAAACATATTAAACGTGTTAAAACCACCTGGCGGAACCACGAAGTTTTCAATGACAAATCCCTTATCATCAATAAAAGATTGTAAGTCGTTGGCTGACTGAGGGCTATTTAAGAAAGCACCAAACTGCTGAGTGAACACTACCATCCAGTTTTTAAACTCAGCAAAAGTGGGATCTTTCTGAAATTTATTACCGAGTTGGCTGATAATAAAATAGAGTCCATGGAACAAGTCGCTGAAGGTTGCATCAGCAGGTGTGGTAACCAACAAAGTGTCTAAATATTCATAAAAACCATCTATATTAGAGATTGCGGTGTCACTATAGGGTGGGATCCATTGTGCCTTTTTAATACATTTTTCAAGCTCTAATTGATACTCCATTTTGGTATCTATCATGTTTTCCAAACGTCGAACGATACTTGTAGTTCTACTCATATCTTCTCCTTATTCCCTTTTTATGCCCTACTTTTGCATAAAAGCTAGGCTCTAGAAAATACACTCGCTATTAAAAAACCCTATTAAAAAAACATACTCAAAGAGGATTGTCAATCAATATACCACTCGTCGTTTCTAGCCCACGCAGCACAATTTTCGCCAGCGTATATAAGGTCTAAATGTGGAGAGTATCTTTAATGTGATCGCTTTGAATATGGTTATTACGTATAACCGATGAAAACTGCCACAAGGTATTTTTAGTTGCACTCATTTGTAAATTATAAGGATTCTCCTTGGTTGTCTGTTGTCGTTTGAATCCAGCTTTACCGTTTGAATTCGTCCCCCTGTGAAGCTCAAAACGGTCAAAACGGCATTAAAGTTTACACCTAGTTTGAAAGCAGGCTGAAGTGCATCAGAACAAACCAAGTATGGACAGCCCAACGCTATCAACACTATAGACAAAGCTGCATCTTAATTCAGAGCTATACACCAGCAAAACAAAGTTAGAGTATTTGCTTAATTCGGTAACTTTCGGATTAACTCTAGTATCACTAACCTGAAAACATAACGGCGAGAAAACTAACTGTGATTTATTAAGGAAAATAGAAAACGCCTCGGATAATCGATGACTCGGTCTTTGCTTAAGCCAACAAAAAAAGCCGCTTCCAATTAATGAAAGCGGCTTTAACATTTATTTAAGCATTATTTACTCTGGCTAAGTACACTCGACATTGATGGTACTATTGTGACTGGATCTAATCGCATCTGATACCAATTAACCCGCCAGTCAAGATGTGGACCAGTGACACGCCCAGTGGCACCCACTTCGGCAATAGGCTGGCCTTGTTTAATACTTTCGCCTTCTTTGACATAGAGTTTACTCAAATGAAGAAAGCTGGAACTGACACCAAAACCATGGTCCAAAATAATCGTACCACCGGAATAGAACATATCAGATACCGACAAACTGATAATACCGTCTGCAGGTGCCACCACTACAGTGCCAGTTTTAGCCGCCACATCCACACCATAATGAGGATTTCCCGGTTTACCATTATAAACGCGCTGGCTGCCGTAAACTCCGGAGATTCTACCAGTTAATGGCCAGATAAAATTTTGACTGAAGGCTGTTTGCTCAGAAAATTGAGATCTGGCAGCTCTAACCTGTTTACTGTCTTCTCTTGAACGCTCAATCGCTTTTGGATCCGGCTTCATGATCTTTTTACTGATCCCGTTCACTCGGTCAATTTTATACTCTTTTACATTAATCTTTAACGGCATGAGTTGAGTCAAACCATCAGAATAAACCAACTTAAGCTCTTGGGTTAATTCCGCCTCTCGAGCAAAACCAAAAGCGAATTTCCCTTGAGACGATACCTTAAGTGCATCTCCATTAAGAAAAGCTTCGGTTCCAGGTTCAACCTGAGCACGAATTAACGCCCCCTGCTCCATCTTACCGATGAGTTCAATTTGTGCCAATGCATCCTGGGATACAAGTAGACTGGTTGTTGCTAAGCAACACCACACTAAAAAGAGGGATACAGGTATGTTCAAATTCATCTCCAACAAAAATTCATTTTCTCACCAAAGATTAAACTTGATGACCTTTAACTGATATTGCACCTTTACCCACACCTTCATAGGCGATCACCTTAAACTGATTCCCCGGTGACATTTCAACTAAAGCGTTAACCACAAACTCCGCTAATAATTCGACAGTAGTATCATGTGGGATAATTTCACAAGATGACTTTGGCATCGCCAACTGAAAATCACCTTGAGGCGCCTGATAATGAAATCCAAAATGGGTTTCATCATTCACTTTTGCCTGTGGCGATAATCTGAGTTCACCGACCTTAACGACATCTTCTTGAGTGCCTAAGTAAATGTCTTTCCAACGTTTAGCCCAGTACTCATCCCATTTAGGAGCTGCTATGCCGTTTTCAAAAACATTGATAGGACTACGGTGACCATGTGCAATACGTTGACAGTTACCGTCGTGTTTCTTTAACCCGTGAGTATAGTGATAATAAGGTGCTTCATGCAGCTCATTTCTAAGTGTTAAAGCTATCGCATCGACATTATCTGGCAACACTGCTTTTAACGCTTTCTGCAAAAAGGTGTTCACACTCTCAAAGTCGATAAGTTCACTGGGAATAAGTGCAAACGCTTGAGCTGGACATGCCAGATGTATGTCACCTTTGAGGCTATTAAAGTCCATCCAAACAGTGTCACCTTGTTGTTGCCAACGAACTTCACTGCACGCAGTAGGGATCAGTAATCGATGATCGGCGATATTATCTATCGTGTCTTTAATGGTGCGCTTCACTTTGGAAAAGTCGAGCACCATATTTTGATCATCTAATCCTCCATCGAGTAGCACATCAACAATCCAACTTTCTCCGACCATGCCACGAATAGGACACAGATAAGAAAAATCAATCACGGTTAAATCTCTAACAAAAAGTTGCATTTAATCTCCTAGGTAGAAAAACAGTCTACCTTTTTACGTCCACTCGGCAGGAGCCAAAAGACAAAATAGTTCGAAAATGATTTCACATCATCTCTTCAGTTATGGCAAGTTTACATCTGAATACTGTTTTTTTCGACACGTTTATTGCCTGTAATTGTAAAGTTGAAAAGTATGATTGATTTGTCATCAACATTAGTCCGATAATCAACTTGTACAGCCCATATTATTTTCAAACAGCAATGACGGGAGAGGTTATGTCAGGTAGCAACACAAACCACACTGATCTAGACCTCCTACATTTAGTTGAGTCAGATATCTGGTACTATGATGGCCCTGCAGTTTCATTCTATGGCATGCCCTATACGACCAGAATGACTGTTATTCGCCTCAAAGATAATAAGTTATGGATACATTCTCCTTGTCAATTATCTGATGAATTACAAAAAGAGGTTGATTCTCTAGGCGAGGTCGCTTTTCTTATCGCACCAAATAAAATCCACTATTTGTTTATACAACAATGGATATCTCAGTACGGTAATGCCAGACATTTTACCGCACCAGGCTTGATAGATAAATGCCCCGATATTGCATTTGATGAAGAGTTAACCGATAAGCCTGTTGATGCATGGAGTGACCAGATAAAACAGCTTATTTTTACTGGAAGTCCGCTCATGGAAGAAGCGGTCTTCTTTCATCAAACAAACAGCACATTGATCTTAACGGATCTAATCGAGAACTTTCCAGATACTCACTTTAAGCCTTGGCAAAATCACATTGCAAAGCTAGTGGGCATTTTAGCTCCTAATGGTCAAACTCCCGCTGACTGGCGGATTAGTTTTATATTTGGCAAAGACAAGGCAAGGGGTTGCTTTAAAAAAATACTGTCTTGGCAACCAAGTCGGATCATTATTACCCATGGCGAGTGTATTTGGCATGATGCCTCAGCGTTTCTTACTCGCTCATTTAGGTGGTTAAATTAACGTTTACCGAGTTAGCTTTTTCAACCAATAAAAAAGGCGCCTCTAGCGCCTTCTCATATAAAAATGATTGATTTAGCTTGAAACTACTGACCGCCTTTCAGACGTCGATCGAGTTGGTCTTTAAGATTAGCTGGGACACCTTTGATCATGATCGTGTCAGAAATAGGATCATACATCACTCGCTCACCGAGATGTGCACCATCAAAACTCAAGGTTACACCACCGCCAGTGCCAGAAAACTTTTTCAACTGCCTTAACGTCGGTTTATCACCAGGAAATTCATCTTCAAGTTCATAATCCCCACCGCGAGCAAAGTTATAAAAAGACTCCATTCCAGAATCTGCAAGTTCATCAGCAAGATCTTTGATCTCTATGTCGGCACCAACATCACAGCGTTCAGTACAGTAATCAAACACTTTTTCACGACACTGCTGACGCTCATCTTTAGTCAATTCACTGCTGGAGACAAAATCCTCAACCGCATTCATTAACTCTTTATTTTGAGCTTTAGTATTCACACCCTCAACACATCCCATAAAGTCGAGAAAGAAATCAGCAACTTTGCGTCCAGCGCGGCCACGAATAAATGAGATATATTTGCGAGAATCACTATCAGTTTGCCACTCTGTAAGATCGATGCGAGCTGCAAGTTGCACATCTTTAAGATCCAGATGAGTATTTTGTAACAGTTCCATATCATCCAATACCGTCATAGATGATTTTGCATTCAATAAAGAAACGTAAAGGTAATCGCTCGTCATATGGGTATAACACGAAAGTAACAGGAAGCCGCCTTGGCTAAAATCGTATTTAGACAACTCCTCTTGTAACAACTTGCCTGCTAAGCCAGAAAACTCAACGAATCCAAGTTCACCATTACGATATGCCGTTAATGCCTGCTCAAACTTAGGGTTCGTCTCACCATCTTCACCATGGGTGCCAAAGTGGCCAAAACCTTTACCAGCTTTAGTGGTATACGTTTGATGTAGCTCTTCAAGCATGGTTTCAACAGCTTCGCTATTTAACAAGGGTTGTGGACGCAACCGACAGCTAAGCTGTCCTTCACTATTCTGAGAAATGGAGTGGATGATTGCTTGCTCAACGTTAATACTCATAGGCCTCGATATTGGAAGTAAAGTAAAGAACAACGATGGGTTCGTTGTCGATAATAAGGGAAGTTATAGGGTAGACTAAACGATAGCGGTTATATTGCCCCAATTGAGCTATTGCAGCAAGCGGGAAAGACGGCTCTTAGGTGTTAACTGGCTCATTTATATTCAGCATAAAAATACGATGTTAATGTCCAAGCAGCAAGCATTATATCTCGGTGCTCATTACTCTATCTGACACGTCCTCCCCTGTTAGAAAAGAGATTTGTTCACCATTTCATAAAAAAGACCTCACGATTGAAAGCACTCTATGCTTTAAAACGAAAACTGAAGCCTGCGACTTAATGATTAAACACTCAAAACAGCGCATTTAAACTCAGTAAGGATATCGTGCTCTCTGAAAATTTCGGTTATCATATGCAATTAATCAAGTTTAACGTGAAATATTTTTTAATTATGGCTATCCAATCCAAGTATTCGAATATACAAGTTGAGTCAATTATCGCTGAACTCAGCGCTGTACTTGACAAACATCAAGCACCTACTGATCTTAGATTAATGGTTCTAGGAAACTGCGTAACTGACCTTTTAGCACGTAAAGTACCAAGTGAAGCTAGAGCAAAAGTAGCTGAACAGTTCTCAAAAGCACTTGCACAATCAGTGAAAGGTTAATACCTTCATCTTGTATATTAAGCAAGATGCGATGCACAGATAAACACACTTAAGATGCACCTATACCTAATTCAGTAAGCGGAGCCATATGGTCGAGCGTAAAAAAGAGATGGGACGTGATCGTGTATCACGCCTAATAAGTTGGGGGCATTGGTTTGCCTTCTTCAACGGCTTTCTTGCCATGATCGTGGGTTTTCGCTATCTGGATACCGTGGGGTACCCTGAAAGTTGGCTTGGGTGGGCATACTTAGCAATTAGCACAATCGGCCATTTTAGCTTTTTAGCTTTTATCGTGTATCTAGTACTGATTTTCCCCGTTACTTTACTCCTGCCTTACTCTAAAATATTACGAGGATATGCAGCCTCTGTAGCGACACTTTGTCTGTGTCTCTTATTATATGACACCATTATTTATGATGATTACGGCTTACACTTAAGCCCATTTGTATTCGATTTAGCTTGGGCCGACCTCAATGCTTTATTGCATGGTACCTCCTACATCGTTACCCCACTGTGCATCATAATCATTGAACTATTAGCGGCTAATTTTCTGTGGAAACGAATAGAAAAAATTCATAAAGCTAAGTGTGGCAATAAGGTGGTTGCTTTCGTTGGTGTCTGTTTTATCAGTAGTCATCTCATTCATATCTGGGCCGACGCAGTGTCAATCAAAGAGATCACTCGCCTAGACGATGCTTACCCACTTTCATACCCAGCTACAGCTCGTTCGTTTATGGAAAGTCACGGCATAGAAAGTGAAAATAGCAAGAGTCGTAACTCAAATCCTAAAAGCAACATCAGTTACCCAATCAAACCACTGCAATGTATTAGTGAAGCTCAACCCAACATACTCTTAATCACCATAGACAGTTTAAGAGCTGATATGTTGGATGAAAGTACCATGCCCTTTCTCAGTCAATATGCTAAGGAAAACTTAGACTTTCATCAGCACCTCAGTGGAGGAACCCAATTTACCAGTGGCTTATTTTCTATTATGTATGGTCTCCAAGGTAGTTACATCAATGATATGACATTAGCAAATACAGCGCCATTGCTAACCCAGATCCTCAAACAACAGAACTACCAAACAGCCGTATTTGCTACCGACGATGTAGTGCTAAAACCTAAAGCTATCTTCAAAGGACTCAAGCATTACATTACCCATGTAGAAAACAGTCATGCCATGGCTGACAAAGAGTCAATTGCTAACTTCGAACAATGGGTAACTAAAACCCAAACGCCTTGGTTTAGCTTAATAAATTTACGTTCACCAGAGAGTTATGACACACCCGTTGGCTTTCTAGGCATTGAAACCGTACGCCCTAAGAAAATATTAAAATCAGCAGAACGAGTATTATTCAATCAATACCGCCAGTCATTGAACTTTATTGATCAGGAGCTCAGTAAGCTAATAAAAAGTTTGCCTCAAGACACCTTAGTCATCATCACGGGGGTGAGTGGAAAACTGTTTACCAGTAATCCCCATGAGGTTCGTAGCAATATGTCACCTGGCAATGTGCATGTACCTTTAATCATTCACTGGCCAGGAAAAGTGCCAGCAAAGGACGTTAATTATCGAACCAGTCACTATGGTATTGCCCCAACGTTATTGAGCCAAGTACTCGGTTGTACCAATGCACCAACTGATTATAGCGCTGGTCGCAGCTTACTCCAGCCAGATAGCGAGTCTTGGATCTATGTGGGTGATAACCTTATATTTGGAATTTATCAAGACGCTGAAATAACGGTTATTGATCGTCATGGTCAATACCGTATTTATGATGAGAATTATGAACACAGATTACGTAAAAAAATGAGCGCCCCCGAACTTATTGAAGTGATGCGTGAAGGTCGACGTCTCTACAATCATTAACAATTAGACGCCTCTATTAATGAGGCGTCTTAGTTATTTGCCCTCACTTTGCATAAAAAAGCATATAAATTAAGCAATTGAAAAGGCTTAACGACTAACTACTTGCACAAACCACAGCAAATTGATAAAGTTCGGCTTCGTTAAACAAGGCTAGTCCTTGTATGACAAACATCGGGATATGGCCTAGTCCGGTAAGGCGCTTGTCTGGGGGACAAGAGATCGCAGGTTCAAATCCTGCTATCCCGACCAAATATAGAAAAGCCGCTAATCGCAAGATTGGCGGCTTTTTGCTATCTGCAACTTAATCATATACAAAATACTGCAACCAAAGTCTGTATTAATACCTCGTGTATTCCTTTACTTCCTACCTTACGATAACCCCATGTCAAATCATCAGAACTCCCGTGAGCTAAACAGTCATTAAGGCCTGCTGTCATGATCTAAGTATTACCGGTTATCATTAACACCCATCGATAACTTAAATTACATGCATTCAATTTTGCATTAGAATTTGTTACACTTATACAAGGTTATTGCTTCTGGCCATGAGTATCTATATTTAGCATCATAAGTGATAAAATAAGGCTTAAATGCTCAAGATAAACCAACGACATTTAAAACTTTCAGTCTTATTAGGCATAATTGGTTTTGCCGTAAACCTCTATCCTATTCCACTCTTTGGTAATGTCCAATTGGTGTTAGGGAATCTATTTTTTGTCATTATCGCTATCTTGTTAGGCCCTTGGTACGCCCTTCTCTGTGCGGCTATCTCTTCCATTGGACTCATTATCACTTGGGCTAGCCCCCATGCATTTATTTTCTTTTGCCTCGAAGCACTTTGGCTTGGATTCGCCCGCAAAAAGGATATCTATGCTCTCTATGCCGATATCGGATATTGGCTACTTTTAGGAATGCCACTGTTTTACTTTTACGCAACAATATTCTCAGAACTGCCACAAAGCCATATCTCATTTATCACGCTAAAACAAGGAATAAATGGCTTTATTTGTGCGGCCCTAGGTTCGCTGGCAGTGATAATATTCTCAGGGTTTTGGCATCTAAAAGGCAAAGTAAGAGATAAAAAAAGACGCACCTTTAATGCCCAAATAACCTATAGCTTCACCTTAGTACTCACGATCTCTTTGCTTAGTTCGGCCTTAATTTTTAATCACCAGGTGATTCTAAATCAACAAGCAAGCCTTAAACAAAACTTACATGACTCAGCCATACACTTAGGCCAAGCAACCGAAGCATTTCTAGAAACTCACAAGAAAGCTATTGATAATGCCTCTCGTTGGCTTAGTCTATCTCAAACTGATGTTCAAGGATGGCAGGCAAGGCTTACCAGATTACATCAAAGTTATTCAGGCTTTATCACCATGTTGGTCACTGATGAAGAAGCTAGGATTATCGCTGCCGCCCCCATTGAACAACTCGGTTTTGAACGAGTCAAAAATAAAAGTATCTCTGTCAAAGACCGTCATTACTTTCAACAAGCCTTTAATAAAGAGATGACCTATGTATCTCCAGTGTTTTGGGGAAGAGGGTTTGGTGCAGATCCCATTGTGGCGATAAGCGCCCCCATCTATCATGATGGCATTTCAGAGCAACCGATTGGTATTATCGAGGGTTCATTAAATTTAAACCGCTTTATCGATATAGAACAAAATAGTCTTGTTTATGAACTTCAATCTATGATTTTAATCGATGAAAATGACCGTATCATATACGCATCGGAGGAGTTAGCATTACCAGTGCTATCTACATTTAACTCCGTTAAAAGCGGTCAAAAATACAAGACCTCATTGCAGCTTATCAACCTCTATGATCTTGAAAATCCTAATCCTGAATTTGTTTACACCAACTACCAGCTCAATAACGGTTGGAAACTTTATATAGTTACTCCATTCTTCCCTTTATTACAGCTCTTAGAAACCCAGTATCTCACCACTTTTGCAGTTCTGTTACTCTCTCTAATCATCACAGTCATAGTCACCAGAGTGATCAGTACCAGATTAACTGAACCCTTAACCGTTATAGCGAATAAATTTGCAGATAAAGGTCTTAAAAAGGCCGTGGATTTCCATATAGATGAAGAGTCACCTCAAGAGTTTCTTACCTTGTACCAGAGTATTAAGAAGAGAAAACAAGAACTGATTGGTTACCAACTGGAATTAGAAGAGAAAGTTGCGATTCGCACTTTTGAGTTAGAGAAAGCTAATGTAAAGTTGCAATCTCTAGCTGAAAAAGATGATTTAACTAAACTCTATAATCGCCGAAGCGCTGAAAATATGTTTAATACTACACACAATCTATGCCTCAGAAGTAATGAGGTCATGGTTGTTGCGATTTTGGATATTGATAACTTTAAAGCGATTAATGATACTTTCGGTCATCTGGGAGGCGATGAATGTCTGCGGATGATAGCAAACTGTATGCGACTCTTTTTCAAACGAGACAGTGATGTGATAGCAAGATATGGCGGAGAAGAGTTCCTAATCATTTTACCTATGACAAATCCCGATACGGTTGAAGATCATTTAAATGAATTTAGAATACAAGTAAAAGAACTCATCATACACCCTCCCCACGAAGAAACAGACATCATGATGACAGTCAGTATCGGGGCTATTATGGCCCATGCCAATTACAGTAAATGTCTGGAAGAGTGGTTTAGACAAGCAGATTTAAACTTATATCAAGCTAAAAACCAAGGCCGAAATAAGGTCGTAGTAACTAAACCTCAGTTATCGAACAATGTTAATATTTGATTTATTTATCCAAGAGATCAAGCGTCAATAGAAGTCAGAGCTTTAATCAGAAAAAATCTTCTTACTGATTACTGATGATTAAATGAACGCATCATAAGGAATTAACACTAACACAATGAACTTAGGCTCCGCGAATCCGAAATATTGTTTCTATCTTCCGAATGAACCTGTGTTACCTAATGGTTGGCATTTTAGTCAGCAAGACGCAGTAGCTAAACTGATCGAATTAAATGGAAACCATTGGCGTAAAATCTTGACTATTATGGCCAAAATTTGCGCTCCAAATAGCAACTGGAAACACTATCGTGACACACAACTCCTCAAACAGAACGAACGAATAATGATAGGTGAAAACCAAGTCTTTATCGGAGGGACTCACAAGCGTGTCTGGCACTTTCTTGTCGGTGCTGTTGTTTCTGAACAACTGTCGAATAAAATGGACCCTCCATCTTTCGCTATTATCGATGACAAGAAAAAGCTATCTTTTAATAACCAATCTACGCTGATAACCCCTTACTTAGATTACCGGCAATATCCTAACCAATTAATCGCAGAAACACGCCTATTAATCGCAAGTCACTCTTACATTTTATCTACAGAAATAAGCAGTTAAAAAGGCGCACTATGCGCCTGATATTTATATAGTAACAGGTTACATCAGTCATAAATGGTCGGTATCGACTTACGTTTATGCTGAGTAGCCTTGTATATCCCAATCAGTTTATCATCCACATAAGTGTCCACCACTTTCCCCTCTAGGAAGTCATCAATTTGATCATAGGTCAACCCTAATGCAACTTCATCTTCTAACTGAGGTTTATCCTCTTCTAGATCCGCTGTGGGGGCTTTCTGAACTAACACTATTGGTGCACCTAGGTGTGCAGCTAACTGGCGAACTTGCCGTTTATTTAAACCAAACAAAGGGGCTAAATCGCAAGCCCCATCTCCCCACTTAGTATAAAAACCAGTAATATTCTCGGCACTATGATCTGTCCCGACTACAAGTCCCCCTGTTAAACCGGCAATTTCATATTGTGCAATCATACGCATTCTCGCTTTTACGTTGCCTTTTATAAAGTCGAGTTTTGAACTATCTGAAACATTAATGCCAGCAGATGCTAAACCCTTGATGGTTTCACTATGGATCCCAGTAACCCCACCATGGATATTCACTGTGACTTGCTTTGAAGGACTTATAAATTGACAAGCTAGCTGTGCTTCAGCTTCATCTTTTTGGACATGATAAGGTAAACGTACAGCGATAAAGTGATAACACTTCGAGTCAGCCTCAGAATTTAACTCATCAACAGCCAATTGACATAGTTTTCCAGCTAGAGATGAGTCAACACCACCGCTAATCCCAAGCACTAATGTTTGGGTGTGCGATTCTTTTAATTTTAGCTTTATAAATGCAACTCGTCTTTCAACTTCATATTCAGCTTCTATTGCTTGTTGCACTTTCATCTCACGTAAAATTTGTCCCTTCACAAGCCGCACTCCAAAATTTGTTTCATTTTACAGACAGATATTATGATCTAAATTCAAATTAATACCAATCCAAATACGTGTGAAACTTAGGTGACCTTATACTTTTAGCACTGAAAGAAAGCTATTTTTCCCCGTCTACAACCTAGGAATAACTAAGTAGATATAAAAAATGTCAGCTACCAGTGCTAACATTTTTATATAAACCCTAATAAAACAGGAAACGACTTAACCTAAGCCGAGCAACCATCACTAAGTTTATAGCACTCTTTAGGTGGCTCTATTTCTGCTTATTTGACTACCGCATATGAGAATGAATATACAATGCCAAGTGAAATAGCATGTGGGTCATTGCCCATAAGCGGAACAACTTTATCTCCATGACCTTTACCATTAACACTAAAATTAACATTCTTATCATTATTCATATTGGCATATGCAATATAAATAGTTGTTTGCTCATCAATACTATAGTCATATCCAACGGCAATTTGGGTAGCATCGTTAGATTCACCTTCGCCTGAACTCACAGCAAATTGGGCTTTTACTTTACCCTTATCGCCAATGTTCATGCTAGCTCCGATCGTGTAGCTATCTCTATCATTGCGACTAATTCCGCCAATATCCATCTCAGTTTGATATCCACCGCCAACACTAAACCTTCCGAATAAATAACCTAAAGTCACAGCGGCTGCGGTATGATTTTTTTCAGCAATATCACCTTGTCCAATACTGGTGTACATCACACCTAATTTCATATTTTTGTTAACATAATTACCCTTCAGTAAGTAGTAATCAGCGTCATCTGCACCTTCTTCAGGAACATAGGTTACCGCAGCGTCTACACCAGAGAAGTCAGGGGTTTTATAATAAAGCACATTATCTGCTCTGCCTGGAATACCATTTGCTTCCCATAAATTACCGAGATCGCCTATTTGATCTGCAAAAAGATTATAGTCATTAGCATATTGATCCAAAAAAGGCATGTGACCTGCTAACGCTGTGCCTAAGCTACCTTCAACACCTAAATATGATGGGCGTCCTTTAGTGAATATTTGACCTAATGATTCAGCTCCTCCATTGCCATCATTCTCTCCTTGGGCTGTTAAGTCGACCCCCGTCTCATATTGAAAAATAACCTTCAAATCTCCAGTGAGTTGATGCTCACCATTAAACCCTAAACGTGAAGAGTTACTGGCAAGGTATATACTGCTGTCTTTCCCATCATCAACACTATCGACAGATACATGCCCTTGACCATAAATATTGAATTTGATAGCCTGCGTCGGTAAACACAAACAATAGATACAAGATGCTAAGATAGTCGCTTGGCTATTCATCATTCAATTTCCATTCATTATTATGGGTAAAACCTTTATGCATTACGCAACTTAAAACGCGACAACATTTGCTGTAACTGTTCAGCCTGTTGAGATAACTGCACTGCTGCAGCTGCACTTTGCTGTGCAGTATCATTATTTTGTTGAGTCACACCGTCTATTTCAACAACGCCCTGATTTATGGTTTCTGCACCAATAGCTTGTTCATTACTCGCTGTCGCTATTTCAGAAACGATTTCTGAGGTCTTACTTACCGTTTCAAAAATACTTCTTAAGCTCTCTGCAGTTTGATTGGCAATTGCGCTGCCATTTTCAGTTTTAGCAACAGAACCCGCAATTAACTTGGACGTTTCCTCAGCAGCAGTCGTACTTCTAGCGGCCAAACTACGAACTTCATCTGCGACCACAGCAAAACCTCGACCTTGCTCTCCAGCGCGAGCAGCTTCAATAGCTGCATTTAGGGCCAAAAGGTTCGTTTGTGCAGCAATTTCATCAATGGTACTAATGAAGCCGGAAATGCTCTTACTGGCCTCTGAAATTTCAGACATTGCAATGATCATATCCTCCATCTTCTCGCTACCTTCCTGCGCGGCAGTCTGAGCTTGACCAGCAAAGGTGCTTGCTTGACTAGCATTTTGTGCATTAGTATTAATTTGGGTGCTTAATTCATTAAGAGAACTGGCGATATTATCCAGACTAACCGATTGCCTTGATGCGCCATCAGAAAGGGCAGAACTACTTGATGAAACGCTAGCACTACCTTGGGATATTTCATCACTTGCTGTTTGTGTGAGGCCTAACACTTCATTTAAATTATCTGTCATTTTGTTAAGCGCGATACCTAAAGCATCACGTTCCGACTCTAATTGAACGGTATGGTCTAACTCTCCCTCAGCAATACGTTCAGCCAGATTGACCTTTGCTCTCAGCGATGTCTTCATCCGTTTTATGTCTGCAAAAATACCGCTGTCAACACCTTTACTTTCAAGGGTTAGGGACAAGTCACCATCGGCAATTTTCTTGATTACCTCACCGATATAGCTAGGTTCACCGCCAAGAATATTCATAATGTTCTTTGTTAACCACAGTGCTGTTGCGATCCCTATAATGATCGCAAATAAAGTGCCAAACACGGTCGAATTAAGAACTAAAGATTCAGTCCCCTCCAAAGACACCATTCTCGAATCCATTAAGGTACTTTCTCTTTTCTTGAAGGTTTTTATCTGCTCTCTGAACTTATCGAAATAGACTTTCCCCTTTGCCAAACCAACAAGATCAGCCATATCGTCCATATTTTTTGCATCACCTATTTCGTGTCGTAACGCAATCTGTCCATCAACAACCTTTCCTATCCAATCATCTATGGTAAGTTTGCTTTCCTTTAATAGAGTGACTTGCGCTGGGTTATCGGAAACCGTAATTGACAATTCATCAATCAACTCATAGAAACGTGTTTTACCATGTGTAAAAGGGTCGAGAAAATCATCATGTCCGGCAAGCAGGTAGCCCCTCATTCCCGTTTCCATATCAACAGCTGATGCAACAATAGCTTGAGCCATTGCAATAACTTTAAAGGTATGTTCAACCCTTTCAGTTAACTCCCTTAGCTCATAAATATTTTGTGTTCTACTGGCTGTAGTTTGACGGGACTCCATCAAAACACGCTCACGTTGAATAAATGTTGCTAACTGGTCTCTGAATTTATCAAAGTACTGTTTTCCTTTTGCTTGCTTAATCAAGTCAGCCATATCGTTCATGGTACTTGAATCACCAATCTCAGCCCTTAAAGCAATAACAGGCTCGGTAACATTAGCCTGCCAGTCGCCAATTGTGGTGGATATCTCATTTAATAAAGTTACTTGAGCCGGATTATCAGAGACGGTATTTTTAAGCTCAGTAACTAATTTGTTAAATGTTTGCTCCCCATTATTATATGGGGTTAAAAAATCAGGTTTTCCTGCGAGCAAATATCCTCGCATCCCTGTTTCCATATCGACTGCTGCAGCTTCTATTTTTGACGCTGTATCCAATACATTATGAGTATGGTTAACTGAATCAAAATTGGACGTCAGAGACTTAACACTGGTGAAAACGACTAGCGTGATAAGAAACATCAAGGCCAGTATCAATCCATATCCTGATAATATTTTAGTCCTAAACCTCATATTGCTTAATACATTGCTATCCATCGTGCACCTCTAATAATTCATAACCAATGAGTTCTTTGGTTAAGTGGTTATTGTCTTTTCATGGGTATTGAGAAACAGAATAGGAATAAGCTATTCACATTAGTGGTTTAAGTATTGACTGGATTTTAGCTATAGAAGGTTTTTTTTAATAACTTTTTGACCTAAGCGCGCAGAAACATATAACAATAACAACAATCTGGCAACACCTACTATGGCGCAGCTTACTCAATGGCAACTAGACTAATTGATATTTTTCAAGTCTATATAAGAAAGCTTTATAACTTAGTCCTAAAAATTTGGCAGCTTTGGTTCGATTACCTTGATGTTTACTCATCGATTGTTCAAGACAACTCTTTTCAAACGTCTCCCACTGTATACCTGATTCAGGTAAAGAAAATTCATTGGTATTTATAGGGGTAGGACAATCCCTTAGCTCCTCCACCATCTCATATTCATCACCGAGTAATACGAAACCTTCTATACGATTAGCCCGTTCTCTGACATTTCCAGGCCAAGAGTAGTCAAGTAGTTGCTTCATCGTACTGGCAGAGAGTGTTAACAGATCGATATTATATTGGCTTGTGTGTAGCTTTAAAAAATAGTCCACTAACCTACCTAGTCTTCCTGCCTTTCACGTAAAGGAGGCATATGTATTGGTACCACATTGAGACGATAATAGAGATCTTCTCTAAATCACCCTTCTGCTACTTCATATTGTAGATCCCTATGGGTTGCAGCAATCACCCTAACATCAAGTTTTATCTCACTGTTTTGTCCCAAACGGCTAATCACCCCCTCTTGTAAAAAGCGCAACAAGTTAGTCTGTAGCTGAAGAGGGAGTTCACCTATCTCATCGGGAAGATAATGCCACCATCTCTTGTTGCTGGGATAATAGAGACGTTAGCATTGATGATGAAGATGAAGATGAAAGCAGCGCATTTTATCGAGATAATTAGAAATAGTAACCTATCAGATGAAGATAAGCTGGCCATAAAAGAAACACTAAATTAGCAACAAATGAAGTGAACTTAATAAACTGTGAACAAGCCGATAGAATACATCTTAAGATATATCGTATTCTACGGCTAAATTTAGTAATAGGATGCTTTTATGTGGTGGCGTGTAACGATTATAACCTTAGCTTATTTGCTTCTCGGGGCACATTTTATGCGCTATGGACAGATGTTTATCTGCGCAGCTTACGCTGCCACACCATTATTGCTTATCTTCAAACACATAAATCTCACTCGCTTACTTCAGATAGTTTTAGCCGTAAGTGCGGTATTGGTCTGGGGAGTCAGTAGTTACGATTATGTTCAGATGCGAATAGCAATGGAAGCACCTTGGTATAGATTGAGTGCCATCATGTCATGCGTGACTTTATTCACTGTGTTCGCCTCATTTTGTTGTAATGGCATTATCGCTAAATGGAATAAAGTTAACCCACTAGCTTAATGTACACGAGAGGTGAATGTTCTTGATAGTGGTTATTGACGTTCACTTTTCCTTTACCTACAAGAAAAATCCCCTCGAATGCTTTTTGTCAGAATACGTCTGCTCACCAAATCAACAACAATGTTCAACATCGCAGTACACCCCATCAAAAATAGTGCCGTACTGTAACGGATCTCTGAAAAAGCACTGTCTATATAAAAGCCTAAAGTGGCGACACCTAAGATCCCAAAGATAGCGGTTTCTCTAAGTATCACCTCAAAACGGTAAAAGAGTAACCCCATTAAGTTAGGGTATATTTTAGGTAAAATATCGTAACAATAACCATCTATGCGACCATTGAAGCTTGGCGCAGCAGAAACAGTATCTGACTGCCTTAACGTTAAAAAAGCGATAAGAGCGCCATTATGCAATCCTAGCGCTAACATGGCTGGCAACATAGAGGGACCAAGTAACATCATAAAAATAAAAGCAAAGATATATTCAGGGATCGATCTTAATATCAGCAGGAACAGCTTCATGACACCAGCAAACACACCACCTGTTAATGGCTTAAATGCCAATCCAGATACGACAACGGACAGCAGATGTGACACCCCGAGTGCACTCAATGCCAACAGTAAAGTCACCGTTACGCCAGGAAGTGCTTGTTCAACTAATATCTTATGACTCCAACTCAGTAGCTCAGTAACGTGAGCTAAATCAAATTCGGAAACACCCTCTATACTTTGCAGCGGTAGCGGCAAGATGTCTTGACTAATAAAACGCCAAAACAGCATGCCATCTACCGATGGAATGCTAGGAAGGGTGAGTAAAGCGCAGATAACATAAACAATGATTAAGCCTGAACGGCACCAAAATGATATTGTACCAATCAACACAATAAACAAAATAAGTAACGCCGCTCCTTCATGGTAATTCCCCTGCCTAAATGCGGTTTCTAGGTAAAATCCTAGAGTAGGCATACCAATAAAGCCCAATACGGCACTGCTTCTAAGTGCACACTCGAAGCGATACCGAATATAAGCAATTATTGGCACAATCACATGACTAATTCGGCCATAAAAATAGCGACTTATCTTATCGGTCTGCGCGGGTAAGGTTTGCTCTGTGGTAACTGGCGACTGCAACAATATGTCATGAAATACTCTAGCAAAAGTCGCCCCATAAGGCAGTGCAATCGCAAGAATACCGGTTATAGGGGATAAGCCAAATACTTGTAGAAATAACAACGCCCAAAAAACCTCATGAATTGAACGTATTACCGCACACAATGCAGCGATAAAGCGATGGGTATAAATGAGCGCTAAAGGCGCGCCCCACAACAGACCGATAACGCCCCCCAGTAAGGCAAAGCTAATGGTTTGCCACAACGCTTCGAGCAGGTATTCTGTTGCAAAAAAATCAGGACTTATAAGCCCCAATCCCATACGTTGCAGTTCACTCCAAGGATCAAGAGAGATAATCTCGGTATCAGATAAATAGAAACACACTGAGGCTATTATCCACAAACTTAACGTGATTCTTTGCCAATAGCCTACGAACGGCAATCGCTTAAACATGAGGCAATCTATGGTGAGAATAGAAACCTTCTATCAACTCCGAGCTCAGCTCATCTTGAGAGATATCAAGGCACAACTTCCCTTCTCGTAGACCTATAATACGGTCAAAATGTGTCAAAGCTTGAAATTTATCATGCAACACCATGATCACCGTCGAGTGACGAGCCAATACCAATTCGAGCAGCTGTTCAGCCATTAAGGGATCGAGGGCCGAAAAGGGTTCATCACCAATAAAGATGGTTTGCCTTTGATATAAAGCTCGTGCTAAGGCAACTCTTTGTCTCTGACCACCAGAGAGCTCCGCCAACATCTTCGTCATAGGGACCTCAAGCGATAACTCAAGGCATAAAGCTTCGATCTCACCTAAGGGGATCCTAAAAGGTGTGACTAAATTGACCAAGTTATAGAGCCAGTGATGGCGAGACAGCGCCCCCATATACACATTATGATAGGTACTTAAACCATCAACCAACCCCTGTTTTTGAGAGCAAAAGGCAGCATTATCTCTGAGTAAAGAGTAGAGGTGAAAAAGTAAAGTCGATTTACCCGCTCCTGATGGACCAATGATCGCCACCTTTTCACCCTGCTTTATAGATAAAGAAAGCTGACAAATTGCCTGCTTGTCAGCATACTTTAGCGTAAGACTATCAATATTAACCATAGGTTAGTCGATGAGTCCTATCGCTTTAGCCACACTTTCTATGGGCTCATAATCTAGGTTGTTAGCAGGTACAAATGACGTTCTTGCAAAGCTATTAAGTAAGTCGGGATCATCCATATTTAACAAGGTTTGAGTTAAACGCTTTTTAAAACCTTCACCAAATATCTCATCCACCCCCGCTCTTACCGTCCACTGATAATCAGGGTAAGCCGGACTCTGCCAGATAACCTTCACTTTATCCGTATCAACAGTTCCATTTTTAACCGCTGTCTTCCACACTTTATAATTCACTGCACCGACTTGATATGCACCCGCCTCAACCTGAGTAATTGTGCGGCTGTGGTCACCTGAAAAACCAATTCGTTTGAAAACACTTTCAGATTTCTTTCCTAAGTTTCTTTCAATAAAAAACTGAGGCATTAAGCGGCCTGATGTTGATCCTTTTGAACCGAAAGTAAAGGTTAGGCCATTTAAATTTGGAAAGTTATCAGACGGCAAAACTTGCGCCGATTGATGTGCAATAAAATAGCTTTGAAAGAACTGATCTTCATTGCCTTGAGCTATCGCATCAGACCCCGGAACTAAGCGGCGAGCCTGAACCCCTGATAAGCCACCAAACCATGCAAGCTGAACTTGATTGTTTCTAAATGCAGTCACCGCCGCAGAATATGATTTAACCGGTACATAGTTAACTTTCACCCCTAACTCTTTTTCAAGATAAAGAGCGACTTTTTCGAAACGTGTACGAAGTTGACTCTCGTTTTCATCTGGAATAGCAGTGAAAGTGAAAACGGCTGCAAAAGCACTCGATGTAAAAATGCTTAATGTGATCAGTGCAGCTATTTTAAACAACCCCATAAAACGATTCCTACCTATCAGCAACAAAATTGCGGCATTTTAACCAATATAAGGTTACATAACTAGCAGTTTATCTTACATACTCAAGCTAGATCCACATGCAAAATAGCCTCCATAGGATTCCCCTCAATACATAAGTCAGCTCTGGTTAAGTTAACCTCGAGTAAAATAATCTATCAGATCAATATCCACACAGTTGGCACATCCCTGATATGTGAGTAAACTGAGCAGAAATAATTATAAAGGCATCAAATCATGAGAATTTTAGTTGTTGAAGATGACCCTATCCTGTCACATCATCTCAAAGTGCAGTTAAGTGAATTAGGCAATCAACTTCAGGTAGCATTAACCGCCAAAGAGGGATTTTATCAGGCAACCAATTACCCCATTGATGTTGCCATCATTGATTTAGGTCTGCCAGACCAAGATGGAATTAGTTTAATTCAAAGCTTACGAGATGAAGGCTTAAAAGCACCAATATTAATTTTAACCGCACGAGTAAACTGGCAAGATAAAGTAGAAGGTTTAAATGCTGGAGCCGACGACTATTTAGTTAAACCTTTCCAAAAAGAGGAGCTCGTGGCCAGACTTGATGCATTAGTTAGACGAAGTGCTGGTTTCGTTAAACCCATGATCACCAGTGGCCCGCTTAGTTTAGATCTCGCAGCAAAACAACTCACCTTGTATGATGAGGTGATGGAAGTCACTGCATTTGAATATCAAATCCTCGAGTATTTAATGCGCCATTGTCATGAAGTCGTGGCTAAACAGCGACTACTCGATGTTGTTTACGCTGATAAAGAAGGTGATCCTAACACTATAGAGGTGATGGTTTCCCGATTGAGAAAAAAGCTTACCAGTGGCGGACTCGACAATCCTATCGCCACCATACGCGGTATGGGCTACAAGTTTAACTTACCATGCAGTTAACATTTAGACCCAAGAAGCGTCTGCTTACCCGGATGTTTCTCACCTCCCTGTCAATTATAGCCTTGGTGGGTTTTGGTCTGGCTTGGATGATCAATATTTTACATGCTCAAAATAGCTATAACGAAGAAACGGCCCAGCTGATAGCCGAGATCCCTAAAGTCGCTGCGGAGCTTAAAGAACATGATCTTATTCCAGAAACCAGTGAGTGGCTTGATGAAAATAATACCCCCGAACGCTATGTTATCGCGAGTTGTGATACTGAATTTAAGCAAGTATGGACCTCATCATTAGCCGTCGATAAGGGGTTATTTGATACCTGTGAACGCTTTAACGAAATCCGCAACGACTCCCCCCCTTATTACCTCAATCTGGCCGATGATAATGGCTACTTTATCTATCTTTTGGCCGTTGAGATTGCAGGTAATAAATACAACTTACTCGTGATGAAAGATGCCGCAAACCTTGAAGCCGAAATAGACAAGTTTAGTCGTCTAACCTATATAAGATTAGCCATGGTGTTAGCCTTAGCCCTTGTGCTGCTAATCAGTGCAGGTTACTGGGGCATGCGTCCACTAGTACACATGAGATCCGAACTTGAAAGTATCAGCAGTGGTAAAACTAAAACACTGTCACAAGATTATCCTGTTGAGCTTGAAGGTATCACTCAAGCCCTGAATCAACTTTTAGTACAATCTAGTGCTCAACAAGAGAGATATCAAAATGCGATAAATGATCTTGCCCATAGTTTAAAAACAAGACTTGCCGCTGTACATGCCATCACTGATGATGCCAGCTTAGATAAAGATGGTGCTAGTGAGAAGATTATGGAACAGGTGAGTCAAATGGATCTTCTGGTTAAATATCAACTAAAACGCGCCATGTTAGGTCGAAAAGGATTAAAACAGGAACACACACTCGTAGCCCCTCTTGTGAATAAACTATCTCAGATGCTGTTTAAAGTCTATCGAGATAAGCAGGTGAGATTTGAGGCAAATATTCCAATTGAGCACGTGTTTCCGGGAGACAAAGGTGATCTGATGGAGCTATGCGGTAACCTGATGGAAAATGCCTTTAAACTCTGTATTAGTCAGGTCAACGTCAGCGCGAGCTACAATGATCATGGAGAGTTTGTACTTATTGTTGAAGATGATGGTCAAGGTGTCGATGAAAGCATTAAACAAAAGATCATTCAACGTGGAGTCAGAGCTGATACCCAAAAACCTGGACAAGGTATCGGCCTCGCCGTATGTCATGAGATAGTGACCAGCTATGGCGGTAAACTTGAAATTGAAGATTCAGTGCTTGAAGGTGCAAAGTTCATCATCACAATCCCAATCTAATTTATAGCTATCCACTAAAAAGGCTTTAACCTGCAAAGGTTAAAGCCTTTTTCACTTATATCGGTTGGTATAACTGTTCTGCTCGGTTAAACATCACCCAAGAGGTCGCAATATATTTATCGCCACTAAGCGGCGTATTGCCACGATGAGAATGAGTAAAGCCTGCAGGGGCGATCACCATAGTGCCTTTTTTGGGCTTGAGTTTTCTATCTTGGTAGAAAAACTCGGTCTCCCCTCCTTCCTCTACATCATTCAAATAAAACATATACAGAACAACTCTGTGTAGCGCCTCATTATGACCGGCTTGAGGGAATTGCTCTGAATGCCAATGAAGATAACCGCCGAGTGATTGAGGATATTTTTGGACGTTAATAGTACCACTGCGATATAAGTACTTAACTAAGGCCTCTGCTCTAGGCTCACCAAGTGTCTGATAGTTATCAGGAGTTAACGTCACCCCAAGCCCTTTTTCGTTTGCCACTTGCACCGAAACGGCACCAATCAGAGCCATTGAATACTTATTAAAATAATTTGTAGAGTATTTAAGTGTATGAGACAAGAGTTCATTTCTTAAAGGGAGAAGGTCTTCAAAACTGTCTAAGGTTAGATCACGACTAACCTTCTTAGTTAGATCCACACCATGGCCAGTACGACCATCTGTAACTCCCTGATGTTTTTCAAAGGATTCAATCAACTGGTCGCACAGATCAGCAGGAATAGCATCTGGGTAAACTTCAATAAAATCCATTATGAGCTTCTTATATTTCAAAATACCTAGATATGCTTGCACAGAGGTTAATCAATTGTAAAGTAGATATATAGAGTTAAATTGTTACCGATGTAAATCCACTGTATTTACATTAATCTCAGTATAAGAACCCTGAATATTAAATCGAAAAATACTAAGCTATTAAACAAATGATTTAATCAGCCCAGTTTTAACATCAATTTCTTGCTCAATAGCGAAATCTTCACTAGCTTAAAGTTATCACTTTCTATTGATGGAGAGCATATGACTCAGCTACCAAATTTCGATAGTCTTAAATGGTTGGCGGAAAATAATCCGGAAGAGTTGGCGATTTTGCAAAAGAAAATGAGTCAAGAAGCGATCGAACATTGCCCCGAATCTAATAAGGAGCAACTTATTTCAATGCATTTTCATTTGGAACAACTCATGTCCCGCTGCTCGAATCCGTTTCACCGATGTTACCTTACAATAAGTATCATGAACGATAAATTTATTACCCTCAATGATATAATCAATAACCCAAATGAGTTTAAAAAACAAAATGCCAAAATTTTAAGCCTGCCCTCAAAAAAACTATAACCATCCCTTCCGTTTAAAGAAGAAATAGGTGCCAGCAGCACTCGCAATCATCATCAGAATGGCCATAGGGTAACCTAACTGCCACTCCAGCTCTGGCATATTGACAAAATTCATCCCATAAGCACTGGCAATTACTGTTGGCGGAAGAAAAATAACAGCAGCAACCGAAAATATTTTAATAATCTTATTTTGTTGTAAGCCACTGAAACCCATCGCGGCATCAAGAAGGAAGTTCAACTTGTCGAAAATAAACTGACTGTGAGGCATCAAAGACTCAATATCTGACAGCATTTCACGTAAGTCTTTAAAGTTCTCATCGGTTAATTGTCCACGATAGTATCGTTGCATATAGCGCAGTGATCTTTGAGTATCTAACAGACTGAGACGTATTTTTCCGTTTGAGTCTTCTTGTAACGTAATGAGTTTGAATGCCTGATCCAATTTATCATTATCAAAAACTTGGCCACTGATCCCATCAACAACAGTATAAATATCCTCAATAAGATCAGATAAGTAGTCCACTTTTAACTTAAATAATTCTAAAAATAGCACTTGAGGGGTATTAACCTCAATACGTCCTAATCTAAGATAGTTACGAAGTAAACGGATCAAGCCTACGTCGTCTTCTCTAATTGTTAACAGAAAATCTTTTCTTAAATTAAAAGAGACGTTTACCCCACGAACATCTTGACTGACCCGCTGAGGAAATAAAGAATTTATGTGTAAACCATCATTATTTTGATAAAAACGTGCCGAAGCTTCAATTTCATTGATATCCTCTTCATCGGGAACTTCTTCAACAGAATATTTACTTAGCCACTCTCTCTCTTCATCACTAGGCTTGAAAAGATCTAGCCACAATGTTCCAGGAGGCACTCCATCCTGAATATCTAATTCATTTATACATAATTGTCTGTTGATATAAACATAAGCAGTTATCATATGAGCTCCTGAAAAAACACTTAGCCTAAACACCTTTAGCAAAGCGCAGGGTTAAAGTAACAACATTTTACCTAATAAATGATGATTGAACAGAGCAACCTAGGCTCTGTTCTGAATCATTCTTGAACTATTGTTGCAATAATGACACGTTCTTGACTCGACAAACGAATATTCAATCCCTCTAACGTTGTGATTTCATGACTTAAAATGTCTTTTTTTCTCACTTTATAGGACAATGAGCTTTTCTCTAGTGGCGATACAATCGTAACACTTACCACTTGGTTTCCATCTTGCCAATTCCAATACCAATAACCACCACTAGCCAACATAGAGATGAGAATGAACCCATAAATCACATACTTGAACATCATCTCTTTACCGAGTCGACTGGCACCTTGAGTTTTTGCACTGGCTGTAGGTTTACGCAGGTAAAACAGGGCAACTAAGATGACAAGTAGAGTTATAATAATTTTAGTGAGCACATATCTCTCCAAGAGAAAAAAACTAACGAAGATTATAGCTAAAACTAACTTATAAAACTGTTATAAATATCTAAACATACTGATGGTTATTGAATTGTAGCTCTCAACGCCTCCCAGACTACACGACGACAATAAGTCACGACTAAAACTAGCAAACAAAGAAGAGTACATCATTTATTCCGTAAAAGGTGTTATAAAGGCAGATTGAAAAAGTAATATATTCACATTAGGATCTTTCGATGAAAAACACCTTTCTCACCACCAGTCTTTCAGCTCTAATATCACTCATGATTGTGGCTCCAGCACTTGCAGATGTCAGCTTAACACTGCCAAACTCAGCGGAGTTATTGTTGGTCAATGGTAAAGAGGCATCGAACCAATCGAAAGTTAATTTTGATAATGGTAACAATCAAATAGTCTTCAAGTACCACACTGCATATAAAAACCGAGGACAAGAAAAACGTTTTAACTCTGAAGCAATCATCCTCAGTTTCACAGCAAAGGATGCAGATTACCGCTTATCCTTGCCCACTTTAAAATCCAACAACCAAGCCGACAGCTTTAACCAGGCTCCTAAAGTCTTTATCGAAGACAGCGAAGGTAATAAGCTTGATATCGAAACAGATACTTTACGTAAAGAGGGTATTCAATTGGGGCGAAACTATGGTCAAGAAATACTCGCCTATAACCAAACCAATGCAGCGGCCGCCATCAAGGCATTAGCTCCCACAAGTATTATTATCTCGCTGCCTCAAAGCTCAACCCAAGCAGAAAAGGAAGCTATTGTAGAATTGGCACCAGCTTTGAAAGATCAGAAAAACATTAGTACAATGCTTGACTTTTGGTACAGTCAAGCAGATGAAACCACCAAAAACGAATTCAAAGCAAAGATAAATAAAGCTCGTCAGTAATCATAGTGAATTAAATTAAACGAATCGAGTTCACCTCTGCTTATATCTATCTCCTCCATTCTCACCAAGGGATTCAAGATTGGATCCCTTGCTTCTAAATTATATTTTCTACTACAAAGTGCAAATAATAACTGCTTTAGCAAAAGCTTATAGAGTTTCTCTATTTGAGTGATTGAATTAATCAATTATACAAGTAGAATCCGATTCTATAGATTGAACTCATTCCGCTGGGGAATCTCTTTTATCAGGTTAAGTCATGTCATTAATTCCTTTTTCGTCGATTCAATACAGAGCATCATCGTCTAATCATGCTTGTAAACATCACCTAGACTATTCAGCATCACAGTCCATTGCTCAGACGGCGCTAGTGGCAGAAGGCGGCGGTCAAAGGGGAATATTTACTGCAGGCATCTTAGATAGCTGGCTCGAAATGAACTTTAACCCGTTTGAATTGCTGATTGGCACGTCTGCTGGTGCGCAAAACCTATCAAGCTATATCACCCATCAAGCAGGTTTTGCTCAAGCATCCATTGCAAATTTGTCACGCAACCCCAAATTTTTTAACCTTGGACGAACCTTAAAAGGACAGAATACCATCGATCTTGATTGGTACTTCAATCAAGTGGAAGTAGGAAATAGTTCGTTCAAGAGTCCCTTAACACATAGATTAAATACTGAATGCGGCTTTAAACGATTAAAACAGAGACGACTGCTCATTTCGACGACCAATAGCACTAATTATCAGGCAAGCTTCTTCAGTCCCAATCAAGAGAATTGGCTCACTCTACTAAAGGCTTCGAGTGCTTTGCCCTATTTATACCGTAAAGGGGTGAAACTTGATGGTGACTTCCATGTAGATGGTGGGCTCTCAGCACCTCTACCTGTAGAGGAAGCTTATAAACGCGGCGCTCGTAGGATAGTTGTATTGCGAACTTTACCAAAAGAGTATTCAGCCCATACCCCATGGGTTAATCGCTTAAAATCATGGATATGCTCATCTAACCAATGCCCAAAAGCTATCGATTATTTTGTTCATCACGAGCATGCTTACCGAGAGTCGCTAAAATTCATCGAATCGCCACCACTTGGAGTAGAAGTGATCCAGGTATTTCCTGAGCAAGGATTAAAAAGTAAACTATTGGGAAGTCGAGAATCCGATCTCAATCAAGATTATCAACTAGGTAAGCAAGCTGGTGAAAAATTTGTAGCGCAACATTCTCAGCCACTCTTGAGTTTTCAGACTAAACCTCTTGAACAAGACAAAAAAACTGACGAAAAGTCTGCTAGACGGTACTGTTGACCGTAAATACACATATTGAGGCTGCAGAGGAACGATAATCTACTCAACATAGGGGGTAGGCATGCACGTACTTAGGTGGATACACCAACAAACAACTTAAACACATAATACCAATTACATTAGAGATATGATCTGATAAGTCACCATTAATAAACCGTAAAACTTATGAAGTTTCCTGATTTTGCATCACTCGCAAAAAATGAAAAAGTAGCACGTAAAAAAATGCGCTATCTATCATTAGCGCATTTTGCTGATGGCCATTCTCGTTATGCTATTGCCGACATGCTTAAGGTCAGTAGAGTTTGTCTGTTAAAAGAGGTCGTATAAACGCCCAAGATGTAGCGTCCTTTATAAAAATGGAGCTTGGCGTTGAGTTTTAGCAAAGTAATATCTATCGATTATTGCATCAACTAGGCTTCTACTGGATAACCACTTGATCGCGTTGATGTGTGGTTCCAAAATGAAGCGAGATTTGGCCAACAGAACACCACTACACGGCTTTGGGCGACCAAAGGCACTCGCCCACGGGCTGTTCGTCAACAGCAGTTTGAGTCAGCATATTTATTTGGCGCAGTCTGTCCTGCAACTGGCAAAACAGAAGCCATCATTGCTCCATTTGCTAATAGTGAATGTATGCATGAACACTTGAAATTAATATCACAGGCCACAAAGCAAGGCCGACATGCGGTCGTGGTGATGGATGGTGCGGCATGGCATCAAATGGAAGTGGCATTTGGTAATCTAACCATCATAAGGCTTTCTCCTTACTCTCCTGAGTTGAATCCCATAGAACAAGTTTGGCAATGGCTTCGGCAACACACGCTAGCCAATTGTTGCTTTAATGGATATGAAGACATCGTCAAACAATGCACAAGAGCTTGGAATGACTTCATCATAGAGCCTAAACGCGTGATGAAACTCTGCTCAAGGGAGTGGACGGAATTGATAACTTAGCTAATGCAATTGGTATAAGACATTAAATTAAAAATGAAGCTTACTCTAATCAGTAGGTTTTTTGCGGGCAGACACTGGAAATGCTGCGGTGCATTTCTAAATGACAGACGTAAAAAAGCCCGCTACATCGTAGCGGGCTTAAATACTACTCTTTACGAGTAAAATAGGCGCCTGGAAATGACCTACTCTCACATGGGGAGACCCCACACTACCATCGGCGCGATTGCGTTTCACTTCTGAGTTCGGGATGGGATCAGGTGGGGCCACAATGCTATGGTTTCCAGACAAATTTGCTATTACTTCCAGCTTTTAAAAAGCTAAAGGTAAATAATTTCGAAAGCTGTTATCTCACATTCGCAAGATAATTCTAAATAATTGGGTTTTAGTACACGGAGGTACTGTATGTCATAAATGCAGAAGCATTTTATGACCAACTTAAATCAAGTTCGTATTCTTTTGTCGCTAAGTATCACCTAGCTACATAAAACCCATCTGGGTTGTATGGTTAAGCCTTACGAGTCATTAGTACAAGTTAGCTCAACGCCTCACAACGCTTACACACCTTGCCTATCAACGTCCTAGTCTCGAACGGCTCTTTAAAGAGATTTAATCTCTAGGGATGACTCATCTTAGGACTCGCTTCCCGCTTAGATGCTTTCAGCGGTTATCGATTCCGAACGTAGCTACCGGGCAATGCTATTGGCATAACAACCCGAACACCAGCGGTTCGTCCACTCCGGTCCTCTCGTACTAGGAGCAGCTTCCTTCAATCATCCAAC